>JBKCGY010000023.1:0-11911 GCA_046303015.1 Bacteroidota bacterium
CGCTCTAACGCCTGCCCTACCTGTATGTATGACACGACCCGTACCAGGTTTACGTCCATCATATTGTATAGTGATCTCCATGTTATTGGCCAAACGCTTCGTTATATCCAGATTCCAAATAAAATTTTGTCCGGGCAATAAAGCATCAAGCATTATAAAAGCTACCGGACTATTGACAGAACCATTCTTATAGCTGATATCACTCATCTGAATACGCAGATTGACCGTGCTGCTGGATAACACATTATATCGCATTTCAGAGATAAGCGAATGAATGCGAACCGATTCACCCGAGCCGGCTTGGTTGTCTTTGCTGTCGAATTTATAACTGATCACGATCCGACTTTGGGTGCCGTTCTGTAAACTGAAGGCCGGCTCGGCACTCCATAAGCGAATCAGATAATTTCGGTTATCAAACTTAGGAGTCTGTAATTCATTCAATCCGTATTTTAGATTCAATGTGGTTGAAATCTTCCTGCTTATATTCCACCTTAAACGATTTATGAACTCTTCATTAATTCGGGTCTCTGCACCATAAGTAGCAATACTTCTGCCAGAATTCCTTACATGGGTGACCTCAAAACCCCACTTCGTTGAGGTACGATTAAAAAACAAGGTATTACTGATAAAATTATTCAGCGTAATTAAAGAGGTATCATTGCTGATCTTTGAAAAAGGATTTAACTCAAAGTCCCTGTCAGAAATTTGTTTTTTAAACAATTGCCAACTGCATCTTACCGATAATCTTGAAAATACTTTTGCAAACCCATTCCTTTGATCACGATTCATCCACAAAGCCGGCTGCACATCAATTGTGTAATTAAACTGATTATAATTTGCACGTATAAAATCCAGCGTAGGTGTAAATACACGAATATATCGGGCCTGATCCCTAAATGCCGCAATCTCAAATTCATTGACCTGCGCTACTCCATCGCCATTATAATCATTCCATGTATATTCACCCTGCCCGGCAGCTACTTCAAGAAAAGAAAAATCCCGTCTTTGCTCCTGACCCGAACCGGTTTCATATAAGATATTTCCACTGACTCCCCCTCTCCATTCATTAAATATATACTCCGTTCTGCCTAATAAACTTCTATCCGACTTTTGATTGGTTATATTCGGATTGGAAACATTGAGTTGCCGATACGTTGCATTAAATTTCAACTGGCGATTTTCATTCTCTAATAATTCAAGAAAAAAATTATAATTCATACTCCGGTCTGTTTCCAGTAATTTTCCTGCAAAGGGCAACTTATCTCTCCTTGTAAAAAAATCAAACCCCCATCTGTTAGGCTGACCGGAAGATCGCAAGAACAAAGTCCAGGTATCCCAGGCAAATGAAGTCCTCACTACAGTATCAGCCAATGTATTGTCAATTTCATTATGCTCCAGATAATATACTCCACCTATTTCAGCATTACCCAATAATTTAATCTGCCGTTTTAACTGCAGTTGCGGACGTAGAAAAAAACCTTTATTTGATCCACTATCCATCGATGAATAATTCAAAGATCCGGTCCAGTTCCACCGACCGTGCACCAGATTATGTTGTAATTGATATCTCCATCCTTTAAATAAGAGCCCTCGTTGATAATGCTGAAATCCATTTCGGATCGTATGATTGACTTTCTTTGATAATTCGGCCGACACTTCAATGATCTGCTCCTCTTCCTGTTGCAAAAAAATAGGCAGCCCCCACTCCCGCGTAAACTCTACCGGCCTTAATCTCTCAATAGGTCTGAAATTCGTCTGCACTCTTTCATAGGAAGTATTCATCTTTAACACTAACGGTTCTTTTGCATCAGATAAAGGCTGATCATAATTCAATTTTATTTTTCCCGCAAACCCAATATCATCTTTCCCATCCTTCGATGAAAAAGTATTCACATCAAATCGACTTACAGCGAATTCAGTATTCAACATTAGACGTTTTCCTAGCTTATAATCCATTCCGGCAATGGCCACCTGTTGTAATCGAGGCGCCACTAGTTGTACCACCGGCGCAAAACGTCCGGAACGGATTCCGTTTACCGGTGCCACCCATTTGAAGATTCTACCGTTTACACCGGAAATATCCTGTACATAATCTCCATTACCCTGGCCTACATCCAGGAAACCGGCACTGTACAAATTAGACGTTGTAAAGGGCGTATATATCAGTACAGAATCATAAGTTATCCCATTCACAATTGTATCAGTCATGAGATACAAAATTTTATTCACTTCAAAACTGTCACGCGTAACCGAACTAAATATAGATCCATCACTCAGGTCTCCTGCCTTGGTTAAGAAAAATTTCTGCTCGGGTGTAAGTTGTTGATTAATCGGCGATGTCTTCACATCAGCATTACTAAATGCATTGATACGTATGGTAAGATCCGGATTCAATTGTACCGTATTCCCTACAAAAAACTGAGCATTCAGATAGTTACGGTCAGCAAATTCAAACTCCACCTGTATCCTTCGATCTTTATTGATCATTCGTCTGGGCGTGAACGTAATCTCTGCTGTATTGTAATTAATCACATAATCCTGATCTTCCCCGCGCTGCATCAATTCTCCGTCGATAAAAACGCGTTCCGTTCCTGCCAGCACAATAAAAAACAACTCACCATTGGGTCCCTGCAAACGATAAGGACCCTGATTCCCTTCCAGACCCTGAAATACATATCTACTGAATTTACCTTTTGCGATCGCTCCACTCAATTGAAGATCATGCGTAACCTCTTTCAACACCCGATATTTTGTCTGATAGGAAATTCCCTGTAATCGTTTAAAGAAGCTAAGATAATTAGCATCATTTCTTCGGATATCGATATCCCCCAATTGCAAGAGCCAGTTCTTCTTTTTCAACTGTATCCATACCTGATCAAATTCATTCAACTGCTGGGTATTTCCTTCTGCCTGTACCGGCAGATTATTATCCGTCAAAGCCGCAGACAACTCCATACTATCTCCAATCATTCCATTGATCTGCAAATTCAACACTCCGTTTACATTAGCATCCTGATTATTACCAAAACTGATACCTCTTCCAAAACTTCCGTTATATTTAATCTTTCCAAAATCAAATGCAGAGCGCGTATCCTTCTCCTCCGGATACATATCAATCGGTCGGGTCATGAAATTATATTTCACATCTTCATATCTCATTCTTGTTGAAGACGCATTGATTCTGAATGGGAATACACGATAGGTTACCGAAACAGAATCCAAAGACTGAGCCTCTAACCACTTTAGCTTACCATTTACCCAATCCAGAGCATACGCTTTTTCAGATATACCGGGTATGATCAGAGATGAAGGAATAATACTCAGAGAGTCTATATTAACAGTAGGCTGTTTAGCAGATATTTTTTGGGTGCGAAGATTAGATAAAGGTGTCACCTGTTGAGCATATAGCTTCAACAACGTAAGCAAAGCCAGTATGGTCGTAACTGCGTAGCGAATAACCCAGGTATTACATTATATCAATGTTTAAAATTACAATTTATTGTATGGCTTTGGATGAAAAGCAATTTACCTTCTTAGTGTTGCACAAAGATTGTTAGGTTAAGGCCCAACGAAAATGCAGGGGAAATGGTCAAAACCAATAACTACTTTTGGGTTTTGACTTATTACTTTTGACCTCATCAAGTAGTCAACCCGGCTCCTAAATATTCTGCGTTCAGACGCGCAATATTGGTAATTGAGATTTCTTTAGGACAAACGGCTTCGCATGCTCCGGTATTGGTACAGGCACCAAATCCTTCCTTATCCATTTGCGCCACCATGTTTTTAACCCGGTTCTTTCTTTCAGGATCACCCTGCGGCAACAAGGCCAGATGAGAAATCTTGGCACTGGTAAAAAGCATTGCACTGCTGTTTTTACATGCCGCTACGCAGGCTCCACATCCAATACACATGGCAGCAGCAAAAGCAGCATCCGCTTTATCTTTTTCTATAGGGATAGAGTTACCATCCACCGCATTCCCTGTATTTACAGACACATATCCACCGGCCTGGATAATACGATCAAAAGCAGAACGATCTACCACCAAATCTTTGATCACAGGGAAAGCATTGGCTCTCCAGGGTTCTACCACAATAGTATCGCCATCTTCAAAAGCACGCATATGCAACTGACAAGTGGTATTCGCCTGCCATGGGCCGTGCGGACGACCATTGATATACATACTACACATCCCACATATTCCTTCACGACAATCATGGTCAAATGCAATGGGCTCTTTCCCTTCTTTAATGAGTTTCTCATTCAATACATCAAACATTTCCAGAAAACTCATTTCAGTAGAAACATCCTTCACATCATATGATTCAAAGCTCCCCTTTTCTCTGCTATTCTTCTGGCGCCACACTTCCAGTTTTACATTTATATTCTTATGTTCCATATTCAGATTGTATTGATATAAAAATTATAATCAAGATTTTCGTTCAATAATATTTTACTTATAACTACGCTGACTGGGTTTCACTACTTCATAATTCAACTCTTCTTTGTGCAGATTCCACTCGTGTTCACTTTTCAACTCCCAGGCAGCTACATACATAAACTTATCATCATGACGAAGCGCCTCTCCCTCTTCAGTCTGATGCTCTTCCCGGAAATGACCACCGCAGCTTTCTTCTCTTGTTAATGCATCAATACACATCAACTCGCCCAACTCAATGAAATCTGCCACACGATTGGCCTTATCCAATTCTGGATTGTATTCGTTTATATCTCCGGGAATTCTGACATCCGACCAGAACTCTTTTTTGAGCTGACGCACTTCATCAATCGCTGTTTTCAACCCTTCTGCATTTCTGGCCATTCCGCATTTATCCCAGATAATCTTACCCAAGCGCTTATGAAAACTTTCTACCGTTTGCGTTCCCTTGATACTCATCAATTGTTGAATTCTTTCCTGCACATGTTTCTCGGCCTCTACAAAAGCCGGGTGGTCGGTAGGAATCGGTTTCACATGAATCTCATCAGACAAGTAATTTCCAATGGTATATGGAATCACAAAATATCCGTCTGCAAGTCCCTGCATAAGCGCAGAAGCTCCTAAACGATTGGCCCCATGATCACTGAAGTTGGCTTCACCCAGTGCATATAAACCGGGTATGGTCGTCATTAATTCATAATCAACCCACAAGCCCCCCATGGTATAGTGTACCGCCGGATAAATACGCATCGGAACTTCATAAGGATTTTCACCGGTAATCTTTTCGTACATATCAAAAAGGTTACCATATTTCTCTTTCACAACTTCTTTACCCAAAGTAATAATGGCGGCTTCATCAAGATTGGCTAACCCTTTCTTACCCGCTTCAATTTTACCATAACGTTTGATGGCGTCCGCATAGTCCAGATATACAGCTTGTTTGGATGACCCTACGCCATATCCGGCATCACATCTTTCTTTGGCCGCTCTGGAAGCCACATCACGAGGCACCAGGTTACCAAAGGCGGGATATCTTCTTTCCAAATAATAATCTCTTTCCTCTTCTGGTATATCATTGGGCTTGCGTGTATCACCGGCCTGCTTAGGCACCCAAATTCTTCCATCATTTCTCAAACTCTCACTCATCAGAGTAAGTTTACTCTGATGATCACCACTTACCGGAATACAGGTAGGATGAATTTGTGTAAAACATGGATTCGCAAAATAAGCTCCTTTCTTATGCGCTTTCCAGGCAGCCGTTACATTGCTCCCCATGGCATTCGTAGAAAGATAGAACACATTACCATATCCGCCGCTGCATAACAGTACCGCATGACCGAAATGTCTTTCCAGCTCCCCATTTACCAGATTCCGGCAAATGATTCCTCTTGCCTTCCCTTCTATCATAACCACATCCAGCATTTCATGACGACTGTACATGGTAACATTTCCCAATGCCACCTGACGCTCCAATGCCTGATAAGCTCCAATCAATAACTGCTGACCGGTTTGTCCGGCCGCATAAAATGTTCTTTGTACCTGCGTACCACCAAAAGAACGGTTACTCAATAATCCACCATATTCACGGGCAAAAGGAACACCTTGCGCCACACACTGATCAATAATATTGCCGCTGACTTCGGCCAGACGATGCACATTGCCTTCTCTCGCTCTGTAATCACCTCCTTTAATTGTATCATAAAAAAGACGATACGTGCTATCCCCATCGTTTTGGTAATTTTTAGCCGCATTGATTCCCCCTTGTGCCGCAATCGAGTGGGCACGACGCGGACTATCCTGAAAACAGAACGCTTTTACTTTATAGCCCAGTTCTGCCAGTGATGCAGCGGCAGAAGCTCCGGCCAATCCTGTACCGACAACGATTACTTCCAATTTGCGCTTGTTGGCAGGGTTTACCAACTTACAAGTAGACTTGTATTTACTCCATTTCGTTTCGAGGGGTCCTGCAGGGATCTTAGAGTTCACCATATCTTTCGTTTATTTCGAAGTTATTTGTAATTCATTTTATGATATTCATCTGTTCAACCAAACAAATGAATCCGATAAAAGGTCCATCAACATTTGTCAGCATAATTTATTGTACCCATTTCAGATAAACCGCAACAGGCATCAACGCAAATAATACCGAAATGAGCAAAGCATATCCTTGACCAATATTGTGTAAGAGCGTCAGGTATTTCTGATTGCTAACCCCCATGGTTCTGAATGCACTGGCAAAACCATGCATCAAATGCCAGTACAAGGAAACACAACCTAATACGTAAGCCACAACCACCCATAGTTCACTGAACGTAATTTTCATCAAACCAAACATATCATGCATTACCGCAGCATTGACATAGGTAACCGGATTTTCCAGTCCGCTCTGCGTAAAACGGGCAGGCACCCAGAAATGACCCAGATGAAGGATCAGGAATAAAAGAATTAAAGTACCTAATAAGGCCATGCTACGACTGTACCATTTACTACCTGATTCACCCATAGGTTTAGCATAAGCCACACTACGACTTCTTCTGTTTTGCATTTCCAGTAGATAGCCTTGTAAAATATGGAGAATGATACCGGCAAATAATCCGATCTCCATAATACGAATTACTATCGTAGAGCCCATAAAATGGGCTGCTTTATTGAACATTTCACCGTTATCGTTCGCATTGAAAAGGGGCAGATCCGCAAAAATACATGCATTGATTCCCGCGTGCACTACCAGAAATAAGAGAAGGAAAATACCGGTAAGGCCCATCACCAGTTTTCTGCCGATCGAAGAGGTAAACATTTCTTTCCAAGTCATGATGCAATATGATTTATTATGCGTTGCAAATTTAATGCTTGGTTACACACAAAGTTCATTTATTATGAAAATTGAAATAACACACAAAAGAGTAGCACACTGAATTAAAGAAAAGGTTGAAAATCAATAAATCAACCTTATGTTAAATGATTCAAATAACAATTTAGAACCTTATGCCTAAACATAAACCCGCGCGTAATCCAGCCCATGGACCAGAAGTGGTAATGGAAGCTGTATTGTTATCAATGAATTCCGTTTTAAGATTTAAGTTCGGAAAAGTAATATCTTTTGAAAACCTTTCAATATCAGCACGCTCATCATCTGTGAGAGGTATATCTTTTTCCCCCTTTAAGTTACTGGAATGGGATCCTATCTGTGCACCTACAATCCACCAATCGAGCGATATTCTTTTTGAAATCATCCACTGAGCACCCAACATGAATCCTATATTTTGTGTCGTTAATTTTCCGGAAAAAACAATATTATCATTTCCGTTATCAAGCTCTACCTTTAATCCCTTCACGTTAAAAGTAGCATACCGATAATAAGGCGCCAGATAGAAACCTCTGCCATATCCTTTCCTGCCTACATAAAATCTCAACTCGGGAGTAATGGCAGTATTTGAAATATTTAATGATCGTAATGCTTCCTTAGTTGATGGATCCTCCGATCCAGCAATGCTTTCTATAGTAGATAATAGCGGCAAAGGGCCCGAAGGCATAAATCGATATCCCAAAGCAAGAGAAATTCTTTTAGACAACACTCGCTCATACTGAAAACTAAAATTCCTTAATGGAAGTCCGAGCAAATTTATCTTAATGAAATTTCCGGGAGGTTTTGGAGTAGCAGAAACTTTTCTAACGGGTGCAGCTTGATTGACTTGCGTATCCTGTGCAACTGCAACACTAAAAGATATAACCATCCAAGAAAGCGAGATAATAGATTTGTACATAATAATCAAGGGTTTAAAGAAATTCAAGATAAGAAAAAACCGCGGATAACCGCGGTTTTGGAAAGCAATTGATTACTTGGTGTATTTTGGATCATAAAGGGTACTGGAGGGTACATCTACTTTTGGTTTTCCTTTATAACGGTAATTATATAATTTGTAACATCCACCCAAAACAAATGCTACAATACAAAAAAGCTGAACATAAAAAAGAAAACGGGAAGAAACTACCCAGTTGCGGGTAATATCCTTATGTGTTTCACTGATAACTTCTTTTGCCATACATCTGATTTCTGCTGCGAATTTAAAGCATGAAAAGAATATAAAATCAATTTCTTTTCACAATTTGTGAAAAATATCTTTTCCCTAAAACAAAATAATCCCAAACTACACTACCCTTGTAAATTCCGGTTAATGTACTGAATCCAATCCCCCTACCTACTTCAGTTCCATTTTTTATCATCCAGACTATACATTGAATGTGTGCCTTAAGGATAGCAAACCAGCTGGATGGATGTCCTGACAATAATAACTTCCAGGCACTGACAGCATCCAGCAGATAACGCAGCGGCAACTTCCAAATCAAGTCACGAAAGGACCCGTTTCTGGCTAGCATCATCAGATTATTACGATAATTCAAATAGGTTTTTCGGGATGATTGGGCTGAAAGTGTTCCTCCTCCCAGATGATACACAATAGCTTCCGGACAAGCATAAATCTTATAGCCCGCTCTTTGAAGTCGCCAGCAAAGATCGATCTCCTCCTGGTGCGCAAAAAAGGGCTCATAAAACCCCCCTGTTTCGTGAAACAGTTTGGACCTGATAAAAAAAGCGGCACCACTTGCCCAAAAGACAGGAACAGGATCATCATATTGGCCATGATCTTTTTCTACTGTATCAAAAATTCTTCCTCGCGAGAAAGGATATCCCAATTTATCTATCCATCCTCCGGATGCACCTGCGTATTCAAAATGATCAGGATGATCTGCCGATAAAATTTTAGGTTGACAGGCCGCAATAGAAATATCTTTTTCCATCAGATCTATTACCGGCTCTATCCAGTTTTTTGAAACAAGAACATCGGAGTTGAGCAAGACATAATAATCTGATTCAATCTTCTTCAAAAAGAAATTATATCCACCTGCGAAACCAAGATTGGTATGGCCCGTAATAATACGGATGGTCGGATAGTTCGTTTGCAGCCACTCCAACGATTGATCTGTAGAAGCATTATCTGCAACAATAATATCCAGGTTTGGATAAGTAGATGCCACAACAGATGGAATAAACCTCTGGAGATGCGCTAATCCATTCCAATTCAGAATAACAACCGCCACTTTGGGATATACAGACAAATGATTTTTTTTCAAAAATACTTGAAGCATGGCAAAGCTTCTATAAATTTATTACATGTTTCAACAATATCTAGACAGAAGAACCTTGCCAGCACTCATTGCCATACTTATTGTGGCGGGCACCATTTTTTATTCAGATTATCTCGCTCAAAAAATTGCTTCCGAAGAGAAAGTAAAAGTGGAACAATGGGTTGAGGCCACTCAATTTGTCATTTCTGCACCTGCTGGATCGGATACAAAACTTGCCTCACTTGTAAGAGACGAACAAACCTCCATACCCATCATTGAAACAGATGAAAAAGATAACATTATAAACTGGATCAATCTGGATTCACAAAAAGTAGTATCAGACCCTTCCTATCTGAAAGAACAATTAAAGGAATTCAAAAAAAAGCATGAGCCGATTCTATTAACAATCAGCGAAAACCCACGTTATGTCAATAAATATTATTACGGAAATTCATTCTTATCTAAAGAAGTAAGGTATTACCCTCTGATTCAATTATTCATCGTGGCTTTATTTATTCTAGTGATCATTTTATCTATTCAACTCCGAAACCGGTCTGTTCAAAATCAGGTTTGGGCAGGATTAGCAAAGGAAACGGCTCATCAGTTAGGTACACCTGTTTCTTCCCTGCAAGGATGGGTGGAAATGCTGAAAGAAACCGGCCAGGAAACGAAGATCGTTGCCGAGCTTGAAAAAGATGTAGAACGACTGAAACTGGTAAGTGATCGATTTGGGAAAATTGGCAGCAAACCCCAATTAGCAGATACCGATCTGGTGCAGCAACTGATCAGCATGACAGATTATATGAAAAGAAGGGCAGCCGACAAGGTGCAGTTCGAACTCAATCTTCATCATGTTAATACATACATAATGCCCATATCCCCTCAATTATTTGATTGGGTCATTGAGAATTTATTAAAGAATGCATTAGACTCAATGGAAGGTATCGGTAAAATAATAGTAGAATTAAAAGACGAAGGTGAAAATGCCGCCATTGAAATAACAGATACGGGCAAAGGAATACCGCGAAACATGTGGCGACATATCTTCAAGCCGGGATTTACCACCAAGAAACGAGGCTGGGGATTAGGTTTATCTTTAAGTAAACGAATCATTGAGCAGTATCATAAGGGGAGCCTGTTTGTTAAATCATCTGAACCCGGACAAGGAACGACTTTTAGAATCATCTTACCCAAAAAAAATAACCAACAATCTACAAACTGACAATACATACCTATCCATCTAAAACCTAAACCTCTCAACCCCTAAACAAATCAACTTTCCTCGGATTGAGGCCCTCGAACCCCGCCATTATCTGAATCAGGATTTTCAGGGTTTACAAAAGGACTTATAATATTACCTAATATTGGTAATATTATTCAAACGAAATCCCATGGGACGTAGTTGAGACATGGTCAGATAAGCAGGCAGATAAATACTATTTTATGATTTAAGATACTTATCAGGATTTAGCAGACGGCAAGGCGAGAGGCAAAAATTATCGGGAGGTTGATTTAGAAATTTTAGGTTTCAGAGCCGGACTACATATTATTTTCTACAGAAAAATGAATATTGAAGACATTGAGATTACCAGAATATTGCATTCTCAAAAGGATCTTAAAAACAGAATTCAGGAATAAATAAAAACGCGATAAAACAACAAATGGTCGCTGAATATTTTTATTCGTCCATCGTTTTTCGTTGATCGTTTATCGAAAAACGAAAGACGATAAACGAATAGCGAAATCGTGCCCAGAACAGGATTGTCCTACCTGCGGTAGTACTTCCTCACAAGTTGGTCTTACCCAAGCCAAAAACCCCTGCTCGCTTCGCTCGCAGGACTCTTTTATTTGTCTGCTTAGGCAAGCGAGCTCGCCACGCTGCCAAATAAAAAAAGCCCGCACATTGTGCGGGCTTTTTTGCTTGTGCCCTTTACGGAACTCAGATCGAACTTTTTATGGGAGGATGTGATTGGTCTAATTAATATTTTGATGCATTAAATATTTTTGTTCGGGCTACGCCCCAATATTTACCCCGCCTTCGGCGGGATAAATGATCAAATAATCAAATGAATCAAATAAATTCTAATCCCTGACACAGCGAACAGAAAAACCGTTTGCCTTAGCGTTGCTGACTTTGAAGACTGCGCCGTTATAGTCAACCAGGGTGCGGTACCAGGCATTGTAAGTATTGCTCTCCGTAGAACCCCACCAGTAACCATTGCTGCCAACTCTGTTGAACGTCCCACTTAAGTTGCGGAAGCCACCCGGAAGCCCTGACCAGCCGGAGCTGTTGGTGGCGCCGGTGTTTGGACTGGCCCAATACTGCGTACCCGTGCTCTTCATTTTGCTGC
>JBKCGY010000024.1:0-10399 GCA_046303015.1 Bacteroidota bacterium
CAAATTTCTGAATTGATTCGAGAAGTTTGCATGACGAAGGAATGCCGCAAATGGGCGATTGCTACCAGTACCGTATAAAGAACCCATATAAGATCCGGTTTTTGATTCTATGCTTCTTGGATCCAGAATCTCCTCTGTTTCTATAAGTGAAGCAATATCTCTTCTCAAAATACGGGATAATTTTTTAATCACATTTTCTTTAAGTGCCTTAATTGCTTCATCCCAATCATACGCTATCCGGGAAGGAGCATTGATTAATACAAACCAGTTTTGTTTTCCTGAAGGAGCATGAGATGGGTCCATTTTAGATGTAATATTTATATACACAGTAGGATCAGGAAATAATTGTTTATGCTTAAAAATATGCTCAAATTCTTCTTTATAGGTGTTTGAAAAAAAGATATTATGTAAATGTAATTCGGGAAAATCCTCCTTCATTCCCCAATAAAATATAACTCCGCTACAACTTCTTTCTTGCTTTAATACCTTAGATGCCTGAGCAGGAAGCCCCAATAGTTTTTGATAGGTAAAATAAACATCTGCATTGCTTACAATGATACGCGCTTTCGCTATCTTCCCATTGCTTAGAATTCCGGTTACTTTATTACCATTTCTTTGAATTTGACCCACCGGATGATCAAAATGAAATATTACCCCTTTCTTTAATGCCAGTTGATAAAGGGCGTTCGTAATGCTAATCATTCCTCCGGTAGGATAACAGGTGCCTTGATTTAATTCCAGATGTGGAATCATACTCATCATACCCGGAGTTTGATAAGGATTACTACCATTATAGGTTGCGTATCTGTCAAAGATCTGGATGGCCTCGGGTGAGGAGAAATGTTTTTTATTATATAGATGCAAGCTGTCGAACAAATGACTCCATCGAACATCTTTAAAGGCTTTCGGAACAGCCGGCTGTAACCATGTTCTCAATTGATGTAATGAATGGTTTAAAAAGATTTGTCCAACACCATTGTACAATCTGGCACTTTTATTAAGATAGGCTTGTAATGCACCTTCTTTTTCCCCGGTCTTTTCAATCAACTCCCTTTCATATTTTTCTGCATCGGTCCAGGCATTAATAATCTTACCATTTTCAAAAAAATAGCGGCAGGAAAGATCTACCTGCTCATATTCAAAATAATCTTTCAGATTCTCTCCGGCATCGGAAAAAAGCTGTTCTAAATAATCAGGATGCGTAAATAAGGAAGGGCCGGCATCAAATCGGAACCCATCCTTCTCCAGCAAGGAAAGTTTCCCTCCTGGATAACTGTTTTTTTCAAAAACCTGTACAGAAAGTCCCTGAAGAGCGAGTCGTATTGCAGATGCCATACCACCAACCCCACTTCCTATTACAATAGCATCCGACTCATGCATACGTTGTATGATTTTGATGCATCCATTCTTTCAATAGCGGAAACGCAATCAAAAACCAAGGAGTAAAAGATGCCGGATGGGATGAGATCTCATTTTCAATTTCAGATAAAGAAAGATATCGGTATGTTTCAACTTCATTTTTATCAGGATGTATACTCCCATTATATTGACCGATATAAACATGATCAAATTCGTGCTCCGTCAAACCATTATCAAATGGGGCGGTATAGGTAAAATGAAAAGCCTTTTCTAAGGTAGTGGTAAAACCCAACTCTTCCTTTAAGCGTCTGACAGCAGCATCATAAGTTGATTCTCCAGGCATAGGATGGCTGCAACAGGCATTCGTCCATAAACCCGGGCTATGATATTTTGAGGCGGCCCTTTTTTGCAAGAGCATCAACCCATCACTATTGAAGAGGAATATACTAAACGCACGATGTAACAATGCTTTTTCATGGGCGGCGATTTTTTCCATCACACCTATTTCTTCATCATTTTCATTCACTAAGATCACCTCTTGCAACATGGTAATTATTTACATGATATTCAACTGATTTCTCACACCCGCACGCAGTAAGATCATCAACTTTCCATAATTGGGTATCCGTACCCTTTCATTCATGATGCTAGCAGGCTGCATCTGTTTAATGCGTCTGAATAAGGAAAGATAATATTTATAAGCGACATAAACTCCGAACTTGGCCTTTACCGGCAATCGTATGATACCCTGATAGGCATGATCAAAATCTTTCTGAATATCTTTTTCTATCTCACGCTTTTCCTCTTCTGTAAAACGACGAAAATCAAGTCCGGGAAAGTACGTACGATCCAGTTGTGAATAATCGGCTTTCAAATCTCTTAAAAAATTAACCTTCTGAAAGGCCGCACCCAAAGATTGAGCGTAGGGGCGGAATTTTTTATAAGACACTTGATCCCCATCCAGAAATACATACAAGCACATCAAACCTACTACTTCAGCACTCCCATAAATATACTCCTGATAGCCAATCGAATTATATGCCTTCTTTTCCAGATCCATCTCCATACTTTTAAAGAACGCTTCAATCAGATCATGATCTATTTTGTAGCGATTGACGGTGAGTTGAAAACTATGTAAGATCGGATTCAGACTGATACCATCCCGTATAGCGTCATAGGTCTCTTTTTTGAAATTAGCCAGTAACTTCTCTTTGTCATGCTCATGAAAAGTATCTACAATCTCATCCGCAAATCGAACGAAACCATAGATATTGTATATGGGTTGACGTAATTCAGCATTCAACAATCGAATGGCGGAAGAAAATGAGGTGCTGTATCGCTGGGTTGTTGTGCGACTGCAATGTTGACTTACCTCATGAAATAGATGCATCATAAACAATGTTTTTTTATGATTGAAGGGCAAAGGCTTTACGTACTTCATTTGCTACCACTTCACCGCTGATTAAACTCGGAGGAACGCCCGGTCCCGGCACTGTTAATTGTCCTGTGAAGTATAAGTTACGAATTTTTTTGCTTTTACAGGAAGGTTTTAAGATGGCCGTTTGCATTAATGTATTGGCTAGTCCGTATGCATTTCCCTTAAAAGCATGATAGTCTTTACGAAAATCACTTACTGAGTAAGATCTTGTATAAACAATGTTGGAGCGGATCGATTGACCGATTCTTTTTTCAAATCGCTCCAGTATTGTATCGAAATATTGCGTTCTCAATTCTTCTGTATCCTGTTGTAAACCCGCTGCTACCGGAATGAGAAAAAATAAATTCTCATGACCTTCAGGGGCGCCGGAAAGATCAGTTACCGTTGTTGCGCTTACATAAAACAAAGGGTCGGAAGGCCATTGGGGATCTGAGTAGATCTCATGACCATGCCGTGAAAAATCCGAATCAAAAAATAATGAATGATGTAATACACCTTCTAATTTTTTATTCAATCCTACATAATACAATAAACAGGAAGGAGCCATCACTCTGTTTTGCCAGTATGATGCAGTGTAGGAGCGCGCATCTCGGGGCAAAAGATCCATTTCAGTATGATGATAATCTGCGCCACTAATCACCACATCGGCGGTGAACACTTCTTTATCTGTCTTTACACCACTAATGGTATTATTCCTGACAAGTAATTCCTGTACCGGTGCATTGAAAATAAATTCAACACCAAGTTCCGTTGCCAACTTGTGCATGGCTTCTACAATTTTATACATGCCTCCTACCGGATACCAGGTACCCAACTTAACATCTGCATAATTCATTAAACTATATAATGCAGGTGTTTTTTGTGGTAAGGCCCCCAAAAAAAGAACAGGGAATTCCATTAATTCACGGATCAGGGGGTTTTTAAAGTGCTTTTTTACATGCCGACTGATCGAAGTGAATACATCCAGCTTAAAAATTCCGGATAAAAGATCGGCATCGATAAATTCTAAGAGTGATTGACCAGGCTTAAAGACCAATTTTTCAATACCTACCTGATATTTATAGGCGGCTTCCTGCATAAATTTCTCCAATTGATCACCGCTGCCTTTTTCGAGGGATTCAAATAAACTTTTAAGGGCTTCAAAATCTGCCGGTATATCCAGCGTGTTGTCTTTGTAATAAACCCGATAAGAAGGATCCAGACGTTCCAATCGGTAATAGTCAGATACTTTTTTCCCAAACTGATTGAAATAACGCTCAAATACATCCGGCATCCAATACCAACTCGGTCCCATATCAAAAGTAAAACCCTCAGCTTCCATCTTTCGGGCTCTGCCACCCGGTTGATTATGTTTTTCCAAAACGGTGACTTTCCAGCCATCTTTGGCCAGGAAGCTGGCGGTAGCCATTCCGGAAAATCCGCTTCCAATAACAATCGCTTTTCTCAATGGCAGTATATTAATTAGTTTCGGCTGATCTGTTCTTTCAATAATTTTCTAGCAAAGTGAATCCTGCTTTTAATTGTTCCCAGCGGTTCATGGAGCATTTCTGCAATTTCATGATACTTATATCCTTCAAAATACAGCATGAAGGGGTGCTTAAATATCTCCGGCAACTGGTGAAGGGCATTCTGGATTTCCTTCATTTTGAGATTGGTCTCAGCTGCGTTACTAACCGCTCCTTGTTGATAATCAAGAAAATAATCGTTGGGTGTTGAATCAAAGATAGTATTTTGTTTAACCTTTCTGCGATATTGATTAATAAATATATTACGCATGATCGTATAGAGCCATGCTTTGATATTGGTACCTACATTATATTTTTCCCTATTAGCCATGGCTCGGTAAATCGTCTCCTGAAGAAGATCTTTAGCCGATTCATTATCTCTGGTAAGAGTGAAAGCAAAGGGGCGAAGGAAATCACTGTTACTTACCAGCATCTGATTGAACTCTACGGTTGACATGGCAAAATGTTTAAATTTATAATCATCAAATCTAAACAGAAATTCCGAAATGGGAAATAAAAATGTTTAATTTTTAACAAAATTTATGAAACATTAATCTGGGCGGTAAATTGGGGTATGGGCAAAAAAAGGGCGCGACTTCGTCGCGCCCGCATTACCCTCGTTTGTTTGCTTATCCTTTATTTTAATGTGCCGATAAAATCGTGCACTTCCTGTAAAGACTTTAAGAATTTAATATGTTCAGCCGGCTCCTTTTTCTGATAGGTCTGAGTTACCAGTCCCGACACCAATACTTTCGTACCCGCGAATTTAACTTTTAAAATATTTAAGAATTTATCGAAGTTAAACTCCTTCATTACGGTAGTAAGGTGCGTGTAGACATAATCCGGCTTTTTGAGCTGAATCACATACTCCAAATCATTAACAGGCACATTCGCTCCCAGATAAATCGTTTTTACGCCTCTGGATTTCAGGAGATACTGTAAATACAACAAGCCCAATTCATGATGCTCATTTTCGGGCATAAACAAAAGAACCGTAGTCTTTAAGTCAAATAATGTAGCGATCTTCTCTATGCCAACTATGATCTTTTGACGGATAATATTTGTGATCAAATGTTCCTGGGCCGGATTAATATGATCTGTCAACCAAAGAATTCCTATCCGGTCAAGGAAAGGAAATATGATATAATGTATGGTTTTTTCAATTCCGCGGGACTCAATATGCTGATCCAATAACTCCTCAAAAGATTCAACATCAAGATCAATCATATGCTGAATCAGATCATTGATGATCCTTTCCTGCTGTGCCTGACTACCAGATAAAGAAGTGAGTTTGGTTCTCAACTCCTCATTTGACATACGATTAATATGAGAGATTTTATAACCGTATTTGTTCAGTAATGAAATATTCAGCAAGGTTTTCAGCTCCTGATTACTGTAATACCTGATATTAGTAGCGGTACGCTGAGGCTTTAAGAAATTATAACGTTGTTCCCAAATCCGGATCGTATGGGCTTTGATACCGCTAAGGTTTTCGAGATCCTTGATTGTAAACTTGTTCATAATAAACTAATTACAAACACCCGAAAGAAAGGTTTGAAAAAAAATTCCGAAACCTGAAGTTTTCGGGTAATTAGGTATTTATCCTGATTAATAACCCTGCGAAAATAAGGCAAAAATCTGATTTTCAGACCCTTAGGCAAGAGTCATGCCTTTCATCCGATTCGCCAGCATAACCGCCTGTTTTTCAATAGAGGCTTTTTGCTGAATATACAATTTGCCTTTCTCCCCCATTATTTTCCGAATGTCCGGATGGGTAGCGAGCAAGATCAAGTTCTGGGTTAATTCTTTAGGGTTGAATGAAGTAAACCCTGCTCCCGACGTATTGATTATTCCAGATATACCACCTACAGGGGTAGCCACCACGGGTTTGCCCATGGCCATGGCCTCCAGTATTGATACGGGTGTTCCTTCATTTAAAGAGGTGTGCAACAATATATCCATCCCCGACAATAGGGCAGGAATATCCTTTCGCCATAATAAGAAATGCATTTGTGAACCAGGATCAAAGGAGACGCCCACACTAAATTTTATTTCAGCCACTTTTGCAAGAGCGATCAATCGCTCTCTTTCCGGACCATCCCCAACCAAAAAAAACCGAAAGGGTATATGAGGGTACTCTTTTATTATTTTAGAAGCAATCTGAATAAAAAGCTGATGATGCTTTACAGGAACCAATCTGCCTATGACTACAACTGCAATCTCCTCATTGTTTAACTTAAAATCATTTCTGATCTTTTCGCGCATATCGGCCCCTGACGTTTGTTTATAGAATTCGAGATCAATACCCAGCGGACTCAGTAAGATCTTAGATTCATCTGCGATTCGATACGTTGAGATCAGGTCATGCTGTAATTGACTATTGATTGCTACAATAATATCTGTATAGGTTGCCAACTTTCTCTCCAGCGCTACGATCATACGAGATACAATTGAAGAAAAGTAAGAATGAAAAACATGACCGTGAAACGTATGTATAATAACGGGTACGCCAAGTCGATGAGCAGCCCATCTGCCCAACACACCGGGTTTTGAGCCATGTGTATGGACGATCTGTGGGGCAAAGTCACGAATGATGGATTTTATTTTTTGATACGCCTTATAATCTTTCCATAAAAAAACATCCCTGGTAAATTCCGGGACCATCAGCACCTTAAACCCTTTATAATAATTTAGTAGATGATCCGCACTATGTTCATGTGATAAAGCTTCGCCGGCAATCAGCAGTATCTCATACTGTTCGCTAAGCTTAGATGCCAGTGCCAGCGTATTCATAGCCGGACCGCCAATTGCCAGGCGATTTAATATGATAAGTAATCGTGGCTTCAATAATCAGAGTGTTGCGTTAAGCAGCATGCAATTTTTTAATAGCTCCTGAACAGCATCTATCATTTCAGCGGATTGCAATTCGGCTAAATGACGACCATGATGCAAATCAGTTCCCAGAAGATCGATCATCCCATTTTTAGCCAGATAAATGGCAATATCCTGAACAGGTTTTCCATAATAACCGATCAGCGAAAGCATATTCACCTGAATCAAACAACCCTGATGTTTGAATTGCTCGTAGATATCTTTATCGCGGTGATAGTAGGAATAGCGCTCTGGATGTGCTATAATGGGCACATAGCCACCGGTTACCATATCAAAAATCACATGATTAAGTTCTCGGGGTGGACTCACAAAAGATATTTCTACCAGTATTTTATTATCTTTTATCGGAAGCAACTCCTCACCTTTTTGCAATTTTGCCGCGAACACTTCATCAATAAAATATTCCGCGGCGGGTGTCAAATCAATATCTATTTGCTCTTTGATCAGCTCTGCCTTTAACAAATCGTATGCCTGTAGGATAGTTTGTTTTGTATTGGGATAAAGATCGGTGTAGATATGCGACGTTGTGATGAGTTTTTTGTAGCCAAGCTCCATCAGGCCTTTGATCAAAAAAACGGATGTGGTTACATCCGGTGCCCCATCATCTATGCCCGGCAATAGATGCGAATGCATATCGGTTTGGAGCATGCTGAGTGCACCGCGCCAATCGGTAGTTGTTTTTTTCTTAAATAGACCGAACATTTTATAATTATTGTGTCGCTCCTACGGAGCTATTTTTGTTTTTACTAATTATGTGCTATTAATATTTCGCCCCGCTGGGTCTTATATATAGCGGTTAGTTTATTAAACTATATTAAGGGCAAATGTATTGTGAACATTTTTTATATATGAGTTATAAGAAAAATAGTCCGACCCAAAAAACATTCTATCAGAGCTCCGGAGGAGCGGTATACCAATAGCAAATTCAATTTATTTCATCAAAGCTCCGGAGGAGCGGCACCAATATCATCAAAAATAAAATCTGTTCTGAAATCGATTTCATAAGATTTTAATAACCCTATGTATTCATCCCGAAATGAATCTACCTTATGATGCTCCTCCTGATTTTTAATATAATTGACAACAGTCTGAATTTGAGAATGTCCAACCGTAAAAGCACCAAAACCATTTTGCCATTGAAATTTACCACCTGCTAATTTATTTTCATTAATCCATTTGGATGAATTTGATTTTACATCACGAACCAAATCTGAAAGATTACAATCAGGATTAAATCCAATCAATAAATGAATATGATTTGGCATTCCATTAACGATCATCAATTTTTGTTTTTTATGGGTGATGATACCCGTAATATATTTATATAAGTGATTTTTCCAGATGTGTGAGATAAGGTTTTCGCGTCCTTTAACAGCAAAAACGACATGCGCATACAATTGGGTATAGGTGTTAGCCATAAATAGTTGTTTTTTTTCTTATTAAAAATAAGAAAAAATCAAAAATTCATCGACTGCACTTCCTGATAAACTTTCTCTATGCCCTCTCTCAATGTGATAGAAGCTTTCCATCCCATTGCAGTAAGCTTGGAGCAGTCCATTAACTTACGCGGAGTACCATCCGGCTTTGAAGTATCAAATTCCAAGGCACCTTTATAGCCAACAACATCTTTAATATGCTCCGCCAGTTCCAGAATGGATACGTCATATCCTACCCCTACCTTCGTCCAACCTTTTTCATTATGATTCAGCATCAAGAACAAACAAGCATCCGCCAGATCATCCACATGCATAAATTCACGACAGGGTTTGCCGCTTCCCCATATTTCAACGGAGGGAGCGTTTTCTCTTTTCGCCACAATCATTTTTCTAAGCAATGCAGGCAGCACATGAGAATTTTTTAAATCATAATTATCATTCGGTCCGTAAAGATTGGTAGGCATTGCCGAAATAAAATTACATCCATACTCATCACGATATGCATCACACATTTTTAACCCAGCGATTTTAGCAATAGCATAAGGCTCATTGGTCGGCTCGAGAGCGCCTGTCAATAAACTTTCTTCTTTAATCGGCTGCTCTGCAAATTTTGGATAGATACATGAGGATCCTAAAAAAAGAAGTTTGGCAACACCGTATTTGTAAGAGGAATGAATGATATTATTCTGGATCATCAGATTATCATAGAGAAACTGGGCGCGATAGGTATTATTGGCTACAATCCCTCCTACTTTCGCCGCAGCGAGAAACACATATTCAGGCTTATTTTCTTTAAAGAATGTATCAACCGCTTCCTGGCTTCGAAGATCCAATTCGTTGGAAGTGCGAAGCAATAAATTATTATAACCTTCCAGCTGTAATTTTCTAACTATAGCAGAACCCACCATTCCGCGATGGCCGGCGATATAGATGAGTGAGTTTTTCTCCATGAAAACGATTAAAATAATTGAAGTCAAAGGGTAAAAGTCAAAACCAAAAACTTTTTGCTTTTGACTTTTAACTTTTGCCTTAATTTTTGCGTTCGAAAAAAATTATTCGTACTGATTCTTCACGCTGAAGCCACTATCCTTAAGCAATTTCTCTTTCGCAAAAAGATCTTTATCGGATTGTACCATTTCTTTTACAAGCATATCCAGATTGTATTCAGGTTCCCAGCCGAGTTTTGTTTTGGCTTTGGTTGGATCGCCGATTAGTAATTCTACTTCTGTAGGACGATAATATCTTGGATCCACCGCTACTACTTCTTTGCCGGCAGGGATTTGATGTACATCATCGTTACACGAAACGATATAGCCTACTTCATTTTCTTCATTGCCTTTAAATTCGATTACATAGCCGGCTTCTTTGAATGCCATGCGTACAAACTCACGCACTTCTGTGGTGGTGCCGGTCGCGATCACAAAATCTTCCGGTTGATCCTGTTGTAATATCAGCCACATCGCCTTCACATAATCTTTAGCATGACCCCAGTCGCGCTTGGCATTGAGATTTCCGAGATATAATTTATCCTGCAAGCCCATCGATATTTTTGCTACCGCACGTGTGATCTTTCTAGTCACAAAAGTCTCGCCACGAAGCGGTGATTCATGATTAAAGAGAATACCATTACAGGCAAACATATTGTAAGCTTCACGATAATTGACCGTAATCCAGTACGCATACATTTTAGCCACCCCATAAGGAGAGCGTGGATAGAACGGCGTTTTTTCAGACTGAGGCACTTCTTGTACCAGACCATATAATTCAGA
>JBKCGY010000025.1:0-3470 GCA_046303015.1 Bacteroidota bacterium
ACTATCTGATGTCGGACAACTGGAATTTAAATGGAGTGGAAAAAACTTTTTATTCAATTATAAAAAAACGGCAGAGGGAGAAAAGATAAACTTTTATGGGACAGACATTACGGCCCTGACTGATCTGCAACAAAAATCTTACGAAAACTTTTATCGGCTGAGTAATTTTTTGGAATCTACTGAAGCGGTTCACTTCATCATATATAAAAACAAAAGAGAAAATAATTTCTTTACCAGTCGCTGGCCCACTTTCTTTGGTTTTAACCCTTCAAAAGTAGAAAATGCTTTTGAAGAAAAAAAAGCCTGCATTCAACCCGATTCCATTTCGATTTTTGAAAAAGCCATGGAAGAGTTGGAGAAGAATAAGGAAGTAAAATTTAAATATCAGATTAAAAATGTGATGACAAAAAGGAGCTTGTGGATAGAAGAGGAATTAAAAAAGAAATATGATCCTTATCTCGATGATGAAGTCATCACTGGAAAGATTTTAGACGTTACCCAAAATGAATTGTACAAAGCCGCTATGGAAGAAACGGAAAACCGTTTTAAAAATATTACTGAATCCATGCCGGTAATGTTGTGGGTATCTGATCATAATAACAAAGTCATTTTTTCAAATGAAGGAACCAAGGCATTTTTTGGAAAAGGGCTGGAAGAGATTAAAGATGCGCAAGAGTTTGAAAAGCTCATGCACCCCGATTTTATTGGACAAAACCGCAGCAACTGGTATGAGCGAGTGAAAAAACATCAGCCTATAGAACATGAATTTTTGATTCAAAATAAAGAAGGAGAATATCGGTTTCTTAAAGAAACAGCGATGCCGCGTTTTCTTCAGTCAGGAGAGTTTATCGGTTATATAGGGGCCTTTTTTGACTTTACGAATGAATACCAATACAATCTACAACTTGAGAGCGATAAAAAACAGTTTGAGCTAATCTCTCTGAACTCAAACGATTTGGTAATGATAACCAATTGGGATGGCATAATACAGTATGTTTCCCCTTCCGTAAAAAGAGTGCTTGCTTACGAAGAGGAGGAGATCAAACAATCTTCTTTATTTGGCCTGATGTGTAATGATTGCAAAAGCAAGATTCCTGCCATGATAGATCCTCTCATGTTTAATGATGAAAAATTCATTACGCTTTCTTTCCGTTTAGTACGTAAAGACGGGAAAGAGATCTGGGTGGAAGGGATTTTGACGCCCATTGAGCAAAATACCCTTGGTAATCAGCAACTGATCTGGCATATACGGGATATAAATGAACAAAAATTATCCATTGATGCACTGCAGCAAAGTGAGGAGAAATACAGAATGATTTTCCAAAACATGGCATTGGGTATCCTTCAAGTAGATGCAGAAGAAAAGATCACCTTTGTAAATTCGGCTATGGAAGATATTACCGGGTATAGTGCGGCAGAAATGATGGGACGCAAAACACCCGATTTACTACTTAAAACGAAGGAACAAAAGAATCAACTTACAACTGAGCTAGAGAGAAGAAAAAAAGGTGAAGCCAATATATATGAATTGACAATCACCAATAAAAAGGGAGAAGATGTGTTGTTGGTAGTGAGTGGCGTTCCGCAATTTGATAATCAAGGAAGATTCATGGGTTCTACAGGTATCAACTGGAATGTAACCGATATAAGAAAGACCGAGCAAATCCTGCAGGAAGAACGACTGAATAAAGAAAAAGAAGTTTTTGAGGCCACGCTTCAGGCAGAAGAAGAACAAAGGGCACATATAGGAAGAGATCTGCACGACGGGGTGGGTCAAATGCTCGCCTATATGACTTTGTATATTAACATGATCAAAGCAAAAGGCACCTACACACTGTATGAGATCAATGAACTGGAGAAATCAGTCAAGCATACCCTGGAGCAAGTTAGAACCCTCTCCAGAACCCTTACCCCTCCAGCCATCCGCGATCTGGGATTGAGGGATGCCGTTATAGAACTGATTAACAGTTACGGTATATTGGAAAAACCAGTATTTCTATTGAAAATATACCCGCAGGAGGAAGATGTATTTGTGCAAATGGAAAAAAAGCACGTCATCTATCGTGTCATTCAGGAACTATTGAACAATGCATTTAAATATGCTGATGCGAATAAAATTCAGCTGGAACTGAAAATTGAACAACAAAGATTTATCATGTTGTATCAGGATGACGGTAAAGGCTTTGATGCCAAAAAAATTAAAAAAGGAGTTGGTCTGGACAGTATGCGATCCCGTATCCGATTCCATAAAGGTGAGATCAGTATACAAACCGCACCCGGCAAAGGCGTTAAGATTAATATCCAGATGCCATTGAATCTAACAGACACGAAACAAAATTTGATAAACACCCAAACCATTGAAAAGTGATGAAAAAAACTACTATCGTTATTGCCGATGATCATGTACTTATTGCTGAAGCATGGTCTTTTTTGCTATCTCAGTTTCCTGATCTTGAGGTCTTGAAATTATATGATAACACGCAAACGCTATTGGACGAGCTAGATGTATTGAAACCTGATATTGTAATTCTGGATGTGAATATATTACCCTACTCAGGCCTGGAAACGACCACCATGATTCGAAAAAAATTACCGGAAACTAAAGTGATCGGCATATCCATGCACAATGAAGTGGGCTTTGCCAATCGAATGCTGGAAAACGGAGCCTGTGCATATATCACCAAAAACTCTCATCAGGATGAAATGTTTTTTGCCATCCGGGAAGCACTCACCGGCCGCACCTATATCTGTAAGGAAATCAGAGAAAGGATGAAATAAAAAGTCGACACTTTCTCTGTTTATAAATACCAGTCTGCTTACAATATGAAAAAACTTTGCTTTTCCCTCTGAATTAGATTAGATTTGTAATTCATAATCTTGATCCCATATCCTTTTGTGAAGACAGACTTACCTAAAGCAAAACAGCATTTTTAATTCATTAAAATGTTTATGTTTTCACGTTGGGTTCATAAGAGTTACGGTATTTTTTTTGGAATTATATTGACCATGATTTCAAAAAATTTGTACGCCGCCACCTATTATAGTAGCAGCATCGCATCAAATCCAAATGCACTTGGCAATTGGTGGACAAATACCGATAATACAGGAACCAATCCGCCTAATTTTACTACAGCAGGCGATATTTTTATCATTCAATCCGGCCATACTTACACAACTTCTGGGGCATGGGGTGTAACCGGCACTGTACAAGTAGCAGGCACATTAACCATTGGAACGGCCAATAGTGTCACCAATCTTACTATAGTTAACGGTGGATTGGTAACTGGAAATGCTCCAACAACAATTTCAGCTGCTGGAACATTTACTATACAAGATGGCGGAAAATATATTTTAAACCATACAATAGGAAATGCAAGCACTACTTTCAATGGCACAGAATCATTCAGCGCAAATAGTACGTTTGAATACCAAAATTTAATCAATCCCGGCACCTTCGTTTCAGGCATAAC
>JBKCGY010000026.1:0-9514 GCA_046303015.1 Bacteroidota bacterium
GTAAGGAACTTTAAAATTGTTAAAACTCATAATCAGTAATGTTTGCTAAAAGGATGCGCAATATAAAGCAATAATTTATAACAGATGTTATTTGTGGGATGACTTGAGCTGATTGTAATGCATTTTTTTTACTTTAGGATAGGCACCCTCAAAAATACATTTAATGTCTCTGTAACTGCCGCAACCGGTTGTTTCCCTTATGCTTACAGATTTCGGACTGAATCTGAATTCAATGACACACGGACTTTTCGCATCTCTAAAAACGGCTAAACTTTTATTTACCCATTCCGCCTCACCTTTCAGTTCACCTATACAGTTGCCCTGACGTTTACTGAAATGAATGAAAAATTGAATGGTTTTATCGGTTCTGCCATCACGTACAGATACCAGATTTTGCTTGTCAGTGGAATAATCTCCCGCATATTTATGTTTGGCAGGAAAACTATCAATCGGATTACCCAGTATTTGATTACTCAGATCTTCATTCGTGTTGGTTACAGCCATGATGGGCAATCCGGAAAGATCAAAATAATAGATCCTTTCACCCGTCCAGTCCGTACCATCCGGAAGTGGCTTTTTACTGATGAGGTAAAAATTATATTTGGCATCCACTCTAGCGGAAAAATGGGTTCCTGATCTTAGATTCCTGGAATCCAGTAACAAGAGTCTGCCCAGACACTGTTGCCGGTTATCGAAGTACAAAACAGCAATATTTTTTTGCTTTCCGGAAAGGGTTTTGATGAAAAGATAAACGGATTTGTCAGCGGCAGTCACTTTACCCAAAACATATATCCTCGCTTTATCAGATTCAAGTGTTGTCTGATTGAATAAGGAGTCCGAAAGATACGTTTTAAAAGTAGGAAGGTGTAGTTGTTGCGAATCTTTTACCGGACCGGTCAAATCTTTTTCCTCCAAGAGAAGCGGCAAATCCCTTTCCGGTACAACACTTAAAAAATCTTTGGCATTCAATCCCTCATCTGTAATATTTTTAGGGACTTCTTCAGTACAGGAAATGAAAAAGATCAGAAATAGACAGGACAGTAATGAAAAGAAAGACTTAAAATTAAAATGCATAAATCTGCTGATCGTTATGATGTATGATAATTTTTCCATTGAAAACTAAGCAAAAATAATTGCTTCCGGGGTGGTTTCATTAAAATAAATCATAGCCGGGTTAAGACACCTGATACGGTAAGAACATTTTATAAATGAGGAATGTACTAATTTTAATTTTTTCCAACAGGCATTAATGGGAAGCAAATAATTACACTATGCAAGCAATCGAACAATTTTTTACAGGCATTCATCCGGTTTGGGCGGCTTTTATTGCAACCGTATTTACCTGGCTGGTAACCGCTGCCGGAGCCTCGCTGGTTTTCTTTTTTAAGAATATGAGCCGAGGGGTCCTCGACCCGATGTTAGGTTTCACGGGGGGGGTAATGGTTGCCGCTAGTTTTTGGTCTTTATTGAATCCGGCCATCGAAATATCAGAAAAATTATATCCTGGTTATAGTTGGGTGCCGGCTGCAAGTGGATTTCTGTCAGGAGCTTTATTCATTTATGCATTGGATAAACTCATGCCGCATCTACATCTGAATTTTGGATTAAGTGAAACAGAAGGGATCAAAAGCAAGTTGCATAAAACCACTTTACTCATTCTTGCCATTACCCTGCATAATATACCTGAGGGATTAGCGGTAGGTGTGCTCTTCGGCGCTGCATCTATGGGTATGGAAAACACATCTATCCTGGGTGCCATCACTTTAGCCATCGGCATTGGCATACAAAATTTTCCTGAAGGGATTGCCGTTGCGATGCCGCTGAGAAGACAAGGTGTTAGCCGATTTAAAAGTTTCTGGTACGGGCAGCTCTCTGCTATCGTAGAACCGGTTGCCGGTGTTGCCGGCGCCCTTGCTGTGATGTACCTTCAGCCGGTACTTCCTTTTGCGTTGGCCTTTGCCGCCGGTGCTATGATATTTGTAGTGGTGGAAGAAGTGATCCCTGAAACACAAAGAGATCAATATACCGATCGTTCAGTGCTCGGATTTATCGGTGGATTTTTAGTAATGATGATCTTAGATGTGGCACTCGGATAAGATACGATCAGAATTGAGGACACATACTTTGGCGCAATAATTTCTTATCCAGTTGATTATAAAATCCATGCTTGATCAAAGAAAATTCATAGGCCCCTCTCCCATTATTATATGAGCTCAACAAACTGGTTGTTGCATCATAGGTAAAGGTGAACCGGATCTTACCTTTCTCAAAACCGATCATGGCAATCAATGCATCATTCCATCTGTAATAAGCACCGCCGAGTAAAATAAAATTGCCATTCCCCAAAACATTGTGGGCGGCATTCATCCCAAAAACCATTTCATATGCCTTGGCCTGCATAGAATAATAGGCATTGGGGTTTACGATCCACATCTCATTCAACTTGAAACTGCCATTCAAAAAACCAATGAATCTTTCAGGCACCTCATTTTCATCTCCAAAAAAACTTTCTTTGGGCCGATTTAAATGATGAACGGAAACACCCAGATTAAAGTACGCCTTTTCTGAGGGGAAATAGGCGTAATTAAGACCTGCCTGCATATCAAAATAACTGATATTATTCGTTCGGAAGGAAGATTCTCCATTGGGAATTTTTGCGTCAAAAAATCGTCCGTTCCACTGATTGTCGAAGATATATTTATTGATATCAATTCTTTTAGAAGCCAGTCCCAGATTAAATCCACCGGATATCAAACTGCTGAATCCAAGCATCTGGTGATAAGCAACAGACACATACTGTTTGTCGCTTCTCAACTGCCCTCTCCCGGCAAGATCGTGTAATATGACCATCCCTACACCCAGCCATCCGTTGGATAATCTATTTCTGAACACCTGCGCATCGGCAAATAAACTACCGGTAATGAATGGGGCCGGTAAATTCGTCCATTGTGAACGGTAATTCCCTCCGATTCGATAATCTGCATCCGGAATAAATCCCGTATTGGCAGGATTGGTGGTGAGCGGAGAGTTCATAAACTGAGAGAAATGCAGATCCTGGGCAGGTAAAAATAAAGAGATAGTTAGCATATATGCCAACACAAACCCTGTCCATATTTTCATTTTTAGTCTCATTCTTATTCAAATTTCGCAAAGAAGCGAATACTTAATTAGTAACCCTTTACAAAGATCCAAAACGCATAGATCTCAAAAAATGATCTGTAACCCTTTCATCCCTTTCTTATCTGATCAATGTCACATCACCCTTCTTTCTGAATTTCTCACCCGTAAAATATTCAACATCCAGCGTCCAGGCATACGCATCCATCGGTTGGGGGGTGCCGTTATACGTACCATCCCATCCGATATTCTGACTTTTACTTTCAAAAACGAGTAAACCCTGACGGTTGAAAATCCGTAAAGTCATTTTTGTGATACCGAAACCTCTTACCAGAAAAATATCATTGATGCCGTCTCCGTTAGGCGTGAATGCGTTAGGAAGATCCTGCAAGGTGGCAATGATTGCTTCTACCGACTGACAAAGCGTGTCTACGCAGCCATTGGCATTGGTTACGATCTGGCATACATTATAAAAACCGGTAGCATTGAATTGATGCGTGGGGTCTTTCTGATCCGATCTGCTCCCATCTCCAAAATCCCAATCCCATTTTACAACATCAGCAGATGCCGTACTGGTAAAACGGGTGGGTTCATTCTCTTTCGAAGGAAAGGGATTGTACGTAAATCCCGCTGTGGGAGGTGTAAACACAATCAATGTTCTTTCCGTTGAATCCTTCAGGTTGCAACTATTATTATTAAAAATGATTTGTTTGATAGTATAAGTACCCGGCGTATTGAAAATAAAATTAGGTTGTGCCAGTGCTGATCGCTGGCCATCACTGGTAACCCAGTCATATGTAGCTGCACCCAAAGATGTATCTCTTATAACCGGTCTTAAGGGAACACATCCGTTGGAAACGGTAAATCCGGCACGGATGGTTGAGGCAACCTGAAAATTAAGAATAGAGATCGAATCCCCTGCATTACAAAATGCCGTATCGATCAATATCAAACGTACATTGTATGAGCCGGGTCCGGGAAAGGTATGGGAAGCAGGATTAGGGGCAAAGCCGGGAACGGTATCATTTTTAGATCCATCTCCCCATTTCCATACAAAAGATCTCGGGCCGAAGTTTGGGATTGAACTCAACTTATCCGTACGATTAAAAAAATCAAAAGTCAAGCTGGTACAGGGGGGTCTTCTGATGGCATCAAATTTCAGTGCAACAGAATCAGTGGTTACCCTGATGCGGATCGATGCCGTATCCCTCAAATTGCAGGTATTGGGATCAATACCAATTAATGTAACATTAAAAAATCCGGCAGTTGTATAGGTATGCCTTCTGATGTTTCCCGTAGTGGTGTCATTTTTAGACCCATCCCCCCACACCCATATAAATTGTTTGGCTGTATTAACGGTATCTATGAATTCAACGGTTGCCGGCAGGCAGAAATTCAACTGTCTTGCACCGATGGGTTTCAGGTCAACGTCTACACCTGTAAAATCAAAAAGTATTTTTGCCATACCCAGATTACAACCGCCGCCATCACTGGCAGGATTAACATTACCGAATACCCCGGCCGTGATGGGATAAGACGCTTGCAAAGGCTGGCCGCTGGGCACAAACTTACAATTCGCACAAACCGCCTGATAAATGACACCTTTTGCATCAAAACGACTAGTACCCCCATCTACATGATCAACACCGCCATTACCTCCCCGTTGTCCAAAATAACTACCGTATAAAATATCGGAAGCATTTCTTTTCAATACAAAAAAGTAAAAATCACTGCCGTCTGTCTGACTCTGAAAAGCATCCGGTGTGATGGGCATGCCCGATGTACCGGAAGTCGGATAAGGAGGCGAAGAAAATGAATTGGCGGCCCCACCCCATCCTGACACGTATACGTTCTCGCAATTATCCACTAAAAAAGCCACCGGTGAGATGTTTGGTGATAATGCGCCCGGCGTTCCAAATGTGGTAGAATAGATGAAGGCAGAAAGATCAGGCTGAAGTTTGGCAATGAACTGTCGTGCATTCGCATTAACATACGCCGCATTGGTCACAGGCCAGGCACCGGTAGAAGTACCCATTACGTAAGGAAATCCCCCACGATCAAACTGTACGCCATATACAATATCCGTTTGATCGGTGCCCATAAAAGAACTTCGGTTAAGCGTGACCGTTGTACCGTTATCTTTCAGCTGACTAATATACCCGTCTGCTATGCCTCCATTATACACACTTTGCAGAGAGGCGACATTGATCTGAGGAAAATTGGCAGAGCCTGTTCCTCCGGCTACATAAATATCTCCATTCAATGGGTTCGGCGACAGAACGAAAGCTGCATCTTCCTCACTACCGCCTAAATAACTACTCCAGATCACACCTGTAGAGGTAGGATTTAATTTCACGATTACCCCATCCTGATTCCCGCCGTAAATGGATTGAAAGCCATTTCTTACAAAGAAATCATCACTCTGGGTACATGCCGCCAGCAATATATTGTTGTTTCTATCCACGATTACCTCACTTCTTCCATCATCACCATAATTTCTTAACAGAGGGGCCGGACCTGAGAAACGGTTAACGGTTGTATTGACCCCATCATTTTGTGTTCCCCCAATCTTTATAGAACCGATCAAAGCCGTACCATCCGCATTGAACTTGGTAACAAATATGTCGTAATTGCCACCGGGCCCAAACAAGGTGCCCGGAAAACTATTTCCTGAATTGGTTCTTCCGGCTACAATCAGATTTCCCTGGGCATCGGTAACCAAACTATGCGGCTGCTCAATATTGGTACCACCCAGATAAGTAGCATACAAAAGATCTCTTCCATTGGGAGAGAGTTTGATGATTGCGATATCCGGCGGCGGCGGATTATTGGAATCGGGACCTCCGCCTTGCGTTTGATAGGCTCCTAATGTAATGGGAAAACCCGTAGGTGCTGCAATGCCCGCTCCAAACATACTCCCATCCGGACCGGGTGTGGCCGTAAATCCCCAATTATCACGAGCAGAGCGACTGAATGAAGAAAATACCAGAGAAGGATCAATAATGAGTGTGCTTGCAGGATCATAATTCCCTAGATCAAAACTCAGATAATTTCCTTTGAGTCGGTATTTGCAGATGACCGTATTTCTGATGCCCGACTGAAACTGATAGGTGAAGGGTGCTTTTTCCAGCATATCTCCTGCCGATGTGTACACGTGCATGCTCTTATTTTCCAGCGCAAGTTTATCGGCTCCTTCGTAATGTAAGCGAATGTTTTCGACCCGACCACCGGGATGAATGATAAAATCATATTTCAAACTTTCACCTTCAAGATAATATCTGAGATCGATAGCAGGATAGATGTCTTTGTAAGTAACCGATTGATAGGATCTGCAACCCGATGCCCATCGGGAGGGATCATTACCTATATAATAATTTTCGTAACCGGATGTAGGCTTCTCTTTGAGTATACGCAGATTTTTATTGGCACCGATCAATCTTACGCGGTAAGCATGAGATCTGAGTACGGGAGCTGTTTTTCTTTTGGCCAATGTGAGGTTGTCGATACTATCATGGGCATGCCCGTGATAGTAGGCCGCCAGATATTCGAGATCTTCCTTGTTTTGCATACGAACCACATAACCATCCTGAGTAAGAAAAAAAGCTTGACCTCCAATATCGGCCTGCAACATAACCTGTTCATTCCACTGACCTTTATTTTCGGTGAATGCGATTTGTGCAGAAGACCTCTCAACCAGAATCATGAGCAGGCACATGAAGTGCAGCACTGTAATGGGTATGTTTTTTTTCAGATGCAACATTTTATTAATAACGTATTTTAAGCGACAAAGTTGTCAGGCCACTTGACTCCATTCCTGGTTTCCTTTGGAGGCCATTAAAAATTGTCTAATCATATTATGTTCCGTTGCCGTTAGTTGCGGATCTTCATCTGCAATGTGTGTGGCATCAATGGCTGCCATGTTCAGTAACGGCTTGTCTTTGACAATATCAGCTACTTTAAAGTTTAAAGCGCCGCTTTGACGGGTACCTTCAATATCGCCCGGCCCTCTCAGTTCCAGGTCTTTTTCAGCAATGAGGAATCCATCATTGGTTGCACACATGGTTTGAAGTCGTTCGCGGCTATCCTTACTCAATTGATTTCCTGTGAGGAGAATGCAATAACTCTGTTCGCTGCCACGTCCGACCCTCCCACGAAGTTGGTGTAACTGTGAGAGACCAAAACGATCTGCACTTTCAATAACCATTACAGATGCGTTGGGCACATCTACGCCAACTTCGATTACGGTGGTAGCAACCATGATCTGTGTATCGGCCGTTTTGAATCGCTGCATGTTGGTTTCTTTAACTTCAGGGGTTTGTTTTCCGTGCACCATGCTAATATATTACTTGGGTTCGGGAAAAAAAGCCTTTACTTCGTCATATCCTTTCATGAGATTCTCATAGTCAACCTTAGCGCTTTCTTCTATTAGCGGGTAGATGAAATAGGCTTGACGTCCTTTGGCTATTTCTTTTTTGACGAAGTCCATTACGCCCGGCCGCGACGCATCCGTCCGGTGAACCGTGGTAACAGGTTTGCGGCCGGGCGGCAACTCATCCATCACACTGCAGTCCAAATCCCCATAAGCCGTCATCGCCATCGTTCTCGGTATGGGTGTAGCCGTCATCACCAGTATGTGCGGCGGTATCTCCCCCTTGGCCTTCAGTTTCGCACGCTGCGCCACCCCAAAACGATGCTGCTCATCTATAATTGCCAGCCCCAAATTTTGAAACTGCACCGGATCTTCAATCAAAGCATGCGTACCTACCAAAATATGAACCTTCCCCGCACTTAATTCCTCCAGCAACTCCTTTCGAACTCCTTTTTTAGTCGATCCCGTTAGCAATCTTACCTCCACCTTCATATCCTGCAACAGCCGACTGATACTTGCATAATGCTGCTGTGCCAGAATTTCAGTGGGTGCCATCAAACAACTCTGATATCCGTTATCAGCCGCAATCAGTATCGCCAGCAAAGCCACGATTGTTTTACCGCTCCCTACATCTCCCTGCAACAAACGATTCATCTGCACCCCTCTGCCGGTATCCTGACGTATTTCCTTGATCACCCGCTTCTGGGCATCGGTAAGTGAAAACGGCAGATGATGATCATAAAACTGATGAAAAAAATCGCCCACCTGTCCAAATACAACCCCTTTCGAATAACGATGTCTCTTGCTTCTTATCAAAGCAAGCCGCATCTGTGCAAAAAAGAATTCTTCGTATTTCAATCGCTGCAAACATACCTCATATTGCGGCTGGTTTTCCGGAAAATGAACGCCTCGATAGGCCTCAAAACGAGAGGGGAACTGCTTCTCTTTCAATATGAAAACAGGAAGATTTTCCGGAATATCCCTGGGTTGCAACTGCTGAAACAACAGTGCGGTCAGCTTTCCAATCGCTTTCCCATTCAAACCTTTTGCTTTCAATTTTTCCGTAGAGGAATAAATCGGCTCCCAGCCGGGTGGCTGTCGTGTTTCCAGCGACAACAACTCCATCTCAGGATGTACGATCTGCGGCTGCCCCATGAAAAAACTAACTTTCCCAAATACCACATAACGCTCATTCTCTTTTAAACTTTTCTGCACCCAGGAAATACCCTGAAACCAGGCGAGTTCCATAACTCCACTTTCATCTCTTAATCTTGCCACCAATCTTTTGGAAGCATATTTACCTACTACTTCAATATCCGTTAACACCCCATGCACTAAAGCCATATCCATCTGTGTATGCAAATCGCAAATACGCGTACGTTTACTTTTATCGAGATGACGGTAAGGGATGTGCTGCAGGAGATCACCAAAAGAAAAAATCTGCAACTCCTTTTTCAACAGATCGGCACGTAGTGGCCCTACCCCTTTCAGATATTCAATAGGATTGGTCAATATGCCTTGTGAAAAAGCGATAGAATTATTTTTTAAAATGAAACACAGTTCAGGAGCCCAAATTAAAAAACTCCCGGCAACATTCTTCTACATGATTTCTTAATTTTTCCCGAAAATCAGCAGCCGAAAACCGGCGGGCATGTGCACTGATAAAATGGGTATCAAAAGCTAATGATTCAAATCGGGTAACACCTTTAATAAGTGACTCAACCGTCTGCTCTTCAAATAAAACACCGGTCTTCTCATCCATAATGATATCCGATGCCCCTCCCTTCTTAAAAGCAATTACCGGAATACCGGCAGCCTGTGCCTCAGCCATCACAATCCCAAAATCTTCTTCGGCTGCATATACAAATGCTTTGGATTCTTTTAAATGAGTAACAAATTCATCATGCGATAAATGATCTTTTATGACAACATTAGTACCCGACTTCGATCTGATTTTATCTAGCTGTTCTCCATTACCCGCAATGATCAACTGTTTATCCGGCATTTGAGTGAATGCCTCCGCTATCA
>JBKCGY010000027.1:0-6174 GCA_046303015.1 Bacteroidota bacterium
TAATGAGCCACCTTGTAAAGGCTTATCGCTTTTTGCCCATGACTTCAATCTCTCAAAACTAAATTGGGCTTCTTCTGCAGAAACAGAACACATCCAATCATAATTTGGATCTTGGAACATATCCCGAAATTTTGAAGGGTCCTCAAGAAATGCTTCAACGCTTCCGCAAACTATTTCTATACGTTTAATTGTAATTGGATTAAGCAGAATATTCTCTAATCTCGTAACCCACCGTAGATTTTCTGCGCGATTATTTTGCCGGTTTGTGTCTATATGATCAACAACGTGGTCTTTTGTTGGCGGTTCTCCATGAAATGCAGTCGCTACAATTCTATGAACACGAACGGATGCAATTTCTAAATAACCCGTTGTGATATTTAGCTTGCCAAATGTCCAAATGTTATCCAATCGTCGATTTCGCTTACTAACAGACGAATGTCGGAACACGGCCCCATTATCCCGAACAGAATAAAGTTCGTGTCTGAAATAACACTCAGTTACTAGATTATAGTCATCTAAACTAACCCCCATCCTGCTTAGTATATTCGGACTACTAACCTATCTTCCGCTTTACCCCACTGGACTTGCCACGTTCTACCGTCTATTTGATCGAGCAAAACGAAATTATAAACATTGGTTGTTGGATAAAGAAAAAATCTACCAATTTTTTCATCTTCTTTACTTACCAGTAGATCGGCGGATAATACCGCCTCAAAACGATATTTACTTTCCAGCCCCAATTGAACTTGCCACATCTGTCCGTTTCGTGTGTCCAATTTGATAAAATGGAACGTATTTCGAGTAGAAAAAAGTCGAAAAACCACTGCACTATCGGTGATAAATATTTTGTGACGGAGATTCCGCTGCGTTCTGAGCGAGTAAGGGAGTAGAAAAGAGCAAAAATAAAAAAACAACTAGTCTAGCCTTCATGATTTTTGAGTGTTTGTTTTCCTTTGTGGTGTGATTGGTCATTTTATGTTGAAAATAACATTTTGGCGCTTGGCGCAGTGGAGGATTTCGGAGCACAAAACTTTCAACACACCACAAAAATTGATACGAGGTAGAATATTCAATTAACCACGTCACCCGCCATTAAGACAAAAGCCTGTTACAGACTGGCATTTTATCTTTTTTTTTAATTATCATTTTGGTTCATAAGGTCTTCAATATATTCGAGGGCCTTTTTTAATGCTTCTATTTTCCTAGGGTCTTTCTCCCTTCTAATTCTTTTATTTAAAATACGAAAAGAGAATGGTTGTCTTATTTTTAGTTCGTCTAAGTAATCAATAATAATATGGTATCTTTGCATATTACATACTTTATAAGTAAAGGGACCTTTTGTATTAGGCTTAGCTTTAAGAAAATATTCATCCTCAATGTCAAAATGGTCACTCCATTTATCAAAATGAGGGTTATAAATTAAATGTTCAACTGAAGAATTTGGGAAATGATCTGATTGGTTTCCGTAATTTGTTGCTGGCAATCTCAAAACATTAGTGTCTTTCTTTGATGAATTACAATTATCACAAGCAACTGCTATGTTTTTAATAACAAACATCCAATGTGGTTTTAATTTCCTTGGAGTAATATGTTCAATAGCATTTCCACTCCCGTCAACATTTATTGTTGTTCGGCAATACATACATTTTCTATTCTGATTTCTGGATGTTTTTGATTTAAATGAGTCTTTAAAATACTTGCAAAAGCTTAGATTCCAATCATCTTTGTCTAAAATAATATGGCCGCTAATTTGTTGTTGAGCCGCAATAGGTATATCTGGAGTATATCCAATAAGATTAAAGTCCAATATTTTATTTAGGTGAGGCATACTTGCGAATAATTTTATCAATAATTTCTTTCAATGGGTCTTCCTTCGATAACTTATCCAATCCTTTATTTTTCAAATCAACTACCTTCTCTGTAATCAGAGATGAATCACTGTTTGGCATTGCAATCAACTCAAGAACCTCTCCTATTCTTTCGTATATATAATGATTCCTAGTTGTTGCAACTCCAAAGACATCTAACAATATTTCTTCAGCGGAAAAACCATATGTTGCTGTATTAAATGCTTTTACTTGTATGTTAGGGACTTTGCCTTTAATTCCAATAACTTCTGAACTTTTATTTTCAAGATCACTTACAATAAAATGTGAATGAGTTGCCAATATGAAATGCGATGAATTCCATTTCTTAAAAAGTTCTTTTAAATTATGAGCATACTTCATTTGCCAATTGGGATGTAAACTAGTATCTGGCTCATCAATTAGAACCAAAGAGTTGGGCTTAATACTTGCTTGAATTGCAATCATAGTTGTCAAAAAGTGAAACTCCCCTGAACTCAAATTTTGAGAATTGATTAGATTCTGTGCTGATTTTTTAAATAGCAGTGATGCAGATGTAAGTAAGTCAAGTTTTTGTAGATGTTGAATAAGACTCAATTCCTCAATTACTTCAATATTTTCAAAAAGATTAAATTCCAACAAACTTTTTTCTCCAACCGCAATACCATCTTGAATTGTCTTTGTATTAAGGTACTTAACAATTTTTTCAATTAGCCTTTCGTCTTCTAAAATGTATCTTTTAAAGTATTCCACTGCAAATGAAGCACCTTCTCTTTTGGAATATGATTCAGGGTTTTCAAAAAGATTTTTGAAGTCTTTTATTGATAAATCACCAGTAAAAAAATATTTTTTGTAGCGGTATTCTAATTGGATCCCAAGATATGTGTCATCTACATCCATAAAGATTAAGATGTCTTTCAAAAATTTTATTGATTTGCTTTCGGAAATGTAGTTAAAAAGTAAAGGAAGAGTATTGTTTAGGAAATATTGAGGGCTTGCAGCATTTGACCGATGTCTTAAACCTAAGTATTGGTAAAAATCATTAGGTAAATTTCTTTTTTGTCTAAATCTATCCATTGGCAAATAGCTAACTGCAATTATTTGTTCAGGGAGTTCGATTTTATCCAAGTTTAGATAGGTTTCACTTTCATTTATTGTAACGTAGTAATTCCAACGCAATGATCTTTTATCATTTTTCTCGAATGAATCAATGTCTAAACCACTTTGTTTTTGCGTTACACGATAATCTTGGTTTTGTATTTGATAACAAATTGAATATGGAAAACTTACAGCGTTACTGTTGCGGTTACCATTTTCCTTGAAATATTTTAAGTCTTCAAATATTCTTGCGACATAGGAAAGAAGTGTGCTTTTACCAGTTCCATTAGAACCGATTATTACAGAGGTATAGGGGAGTTTCGTTGTCTTGCGCTCTTCTTTAGGGATAAAAACTAGTCTGTTAGCAGGAATATGTCCTAAGTAGTTCCAGTCGTTTATATTTAATGAGATTAGTCTAAACATACATTATAAATTAGATTTACTTGTCCTTTTACGCTTACCTGTAACGTTTTGCAGATTGGCGATGGGCGGGCTTTTCAGCACAAAAGTTTGTTCGGAGAACTGAACTTTCGGCTACCTCAAAACTGTCAAGCGGAGACGAAACCCGCCTATTGCCAATGTGCTGTTAGAGGAAGTAATTCTTTCTATTTTCCTCATACGTTCCAGTCTCTTTCAGATAATGCAGCACTAATATGTTTTCTAAGTCCGTCTTCAATTTTTTGTTTGCCTGCAATTGTGTTTTCATAGAACAATGTCCTAAATGGCGAAACGTCAAATGGAAGTTTAGTTGTCTTTTCTGCAATTAAGATTGTCGGTTTATTAAGGGCGTGAGAATAGCCTACCTCATAAAAAACATTTGGATTGGATTGTGAAATCTCAGCAATAATCAACCTGCTTTCATTTATTTGTTTGATAATGTCCGCAAGAATTAGTCCAGGGCCGTATGTTTCATCTGCTCTAATAACATTTAAGTCAAAGTCTTTACATACTTTTTTGATAACGTCCTCATAAAGTTCATTGTAAGGCGAACTAAATTGCATTACTACAAATGCCTTTGGAGTTTCCTTCTTAACAGTAAAGTTTTTTATTGTTATGTCGTGTTCGCTTTGACACCAAAGTCCAGTTTGGCTTATTGGCAAATTATATGGAAGAGTTGAAACCAAAACCGTTATTCCGTCAACTTTTAATGTTACTTTCGAGCCCTTAAACTCAACTTCTAGTTTGTAAACTTTATTCGGTTTCAAATTGCTGTATTCACCAGTCAGTGAATGATTTGTCCAGTTTCCTGCAAAACCTCTTATTGAATACATACTACCTGCTCCACCAAGTCCAACTGATACAAAGTTTTTAGTCTGTGGGTCAAAATATATTATGATTTCACAAGCTGTCGGAAAGTTGATTTTTTTGAATGAAATGTCAGCTGTGATTTTACCACCACCAAAATATTGGTCACAAATTAAGTTTGCAATAGCCGCACCTTTTTGTCCTTTGTCATACTCTTGAACTTTTCCTTTAAAAGTCAATTCGTCTTTCTTTAAAGTGTATTCTCCGAATATTGATGTCCAGTTACTTGTCATATTTTTGATTTGTTACTTGTGTCGTTTTATTATTTCCGCTAACGTTTTGGGGCTTTGCGAAGAAGCGGCATTAGAAGTACAAATGTTCAGTTTAGCACAAATGTTCATTAGAATTCCGAATGTTCAATTTAGCACAGAAGCCGCTTTTTTGCAAAACCCCTGTTGTGCGTTCGTACTTGTAGTTAATATTTTCTTTCAAAAGACTTGCCATTGAAACGATAAACACCATTTCCTCCAAACCACAATTCTCCTTGCTTGCTTTTATATATGGTCGAAATGAATGTACCCTCAAGTCCGTCCTTTTCAGTAAAATTTTTAAAAGAATTACCATCATATCTCCATACTCCAGATTCTACTGTACCAATCCAAATATTTCCTTCAGCATCCTCTCCAATGGAATAAGCTCTTTCAAGCGAATTGCCTTTAGTGTCCTCCCTTTTCAATTTATATTGTGTTGTCATATTAATTGCTTCTTTTCCGTCATACTTTAAAACACCGCTTCCATTATTAGCAATCCAGAGATTTCCTTTGCTGTCTTCCAAGAAGCCCCGGATATGCAGACCTCCTATTTTTTTAGTTAATCCCAAATATTCATCAGTTATTATTTTGAAATCTGAGCCATTATATCCAATTAACGCTTTGTAGTCTCCAAACCAAATCGTGCCATTTTTACCTTTTACAAAAGGTGTTGAAACGTTATATTTAAACCCATCTCCAGGTTTAGATGTAACAGGAAACAGGCGATAGGAAAGCTTTTGTCCATCATATTGATACACTCCCGGATTCTTTTCAAGTTTATTGTAGTCCATTAATTCATCGCCTTTAAACCAAATGTCTTTATCTCCTAATTTCCATTGTGTTGTTGAATCGTAATTTCTTTCTTTGTAAATAGACATTTTTTGTCCATCGTATATACTTAATCCTATACCACATTCAAACCATATGATGCCATTTTTATCTTCATAAATATTTCTTACCTGATTGTGACTTAACCCGTTTTCTGTAGTGAAATATTGAAACTTACCATTATGAAGCAAACACACGCCTTCTTTGTCACTACCAAACCAAATATTTCCTTTACTATCCTCTAAAAATGACCGAACCCCAGTTGTGTATTTCAACAATTTGCTGTCGGTTTTAGTCTGTCGTATCTGATTTTCCTTATTTGGTTGACTTTGACTACTGCAAGAAATTGTTACAGCTATCAAAAATGTCCAATAAAGGATAGAAATATATTTATTATTTAAGTTCAATTTCATTGTAAGGGTGTCTTTTAGTATGACGCACAACTCATATATAAGCCTGCCAAAACTTCCCCAGTCCATCCGTTTGTGGGTGGCTTTGGGTAGTTTTTGTGTTGCACGGTGGAGTTCATTAATCTGGGGGATCGCGAAGTGTGTATTTCGTTTCTTGAATATGAAATTAAGTCATTGGTTGCCACTTATGCAATAACTCAACAACTTTGACAAATAAGGTCGCAGCACTACCCTGCTTCGGGCACCTCATACCCTGAGCATCCTAGGGACACCAGCCCAATACAACCACGCCCATCGCCAACCACCCATTCCCACATCAAAAACAAGGCCACAGGCCCAGAATAGTACCTACGCCTCAGAATCCATAGGCAGATGTACTTGAGTAAACCCCACAGTTTAACAACCCCTAGATCGTAGAACTTGGGGGAAGGTGTACTT
>JBKCGY010000028.1:0-2641 GCA_046303015.1 Bacteroidota bacterium
TCTGCATTACGCGCTTTAAAAAGTCTTTTACTTCCGGTTCGATTCCTTCTGGCATAATTCCGTGTTAATGGTTTGATAATCAGCGAATAGCGACAGTTTTATCTCTATGGCATAACGAGTATTGCCAACGATTAATAAATACCTTAGTTTTGTTTCCCAATATACTATGAATACCTGAGATATTAAAAACACCCGCTAATTGACTTTTATTAAATCAAACACTATTATATGGAGCGCCTTTCTCTGGTTGTAATTTCATTGGTGATTTTTTTATGTCGGGCCATTGCACAAGAGCATGTGCATGATCATGATCATGCACAAAATACGGTCAACATTGGCTTAGAGCATGAATATAATCGTAAGCCCATTTCTGTAAACAATAACCTGTTTAAAGTATATGAGGGGGGGAAATGGAAACTCATAAATGCCTCAAAAGAAGCAGTAACCAAAGAAATATATGAAACCGTAGGAGAATATGTTAATGGCATGTTACCTGTAAAAAAGAATGGCAGGTGGGGTTATTTAAACTTATTAGGGGAAGAACAAATTTCCTGCAGATACGATCTTGTTACTGATTTTACGCCAACGGTATCTATGGTAAATAAAGGTGAAAAATGGTACCTCATATCAAAAACCGGAGATGTATTAAAAGGGCTCGAAATAGATCATTTTGGCGGGTTTTCTAATGGGAAAGCCAAGGTCATTAAAAAAGACAAAGTTGCCTTAATTGACACAAAAGGGAATATTTTACCACCAGGATGGACCCCACTTCAATCTGCTCAAAATACTTCCCCCAGATCAAATTCGGGGACATCAAGCAACCAAATTACTTGTCAGTCAAATATTACTTTTGAAAACGGACGCTTTGATGGATGGAATTGTTTTATTGGGTATATAGGTGCGCTTAATGGGAATGGAGGCTGTGTTTGTTCTGATCCAGAAAATGGATTTCCTGTCAATCTGAGTTGTACAGGATGTAAAAATACAGTCAGAATGAAGCCGACAGCACCCGTTTCACCTGACCCTAACAGGCATTTATTGATTGACAGAACATCCGCCCCATCTGTTGATCCTTATGGGCTTTTTCCTGTAAATGCTCCCGATGGAAGCAGGTTTTCTGTTAAACTAGGCAATGACAAGCCTTACCCTATTCCCGGAAATCCTGCATGGTATGCCAGTTATCGAGCTGAAAGAATCAGTTATAAAATGAAAATTCCTTCTGATGCTAAACAATACTTTGTTGTTTTTCAATATGCGGTAGTTTTTGAACAATATTTTGATCATCGTGAATATGATCATCCTCGCTTCACTGCAAAACTGATTGACCCAATTACCAATAACATCGATCCATGTGCAAATTTTGATTTTAACTCGTTTAATCCACAGGGATTTAATCGTTCCGCCATACCTAGTCCGAACGGGTATAGGGTTTTGTATAAGCCTTGGGAAAGGGTATATGTTAATTTAACAAAATATGCGGGCAAAGAAGTGATATTAGAATTCACAACATCTGATTGCTCATGGGGAGGGCATTGGGGATATGCATATTTAGACGTTGAAGAATGTAATCTACAAATTACAGCGTTAAATTCATGTTCAAAAAATGAAACATTGCTTTCTGCTCCTCCCGGTTTTCAAAATTATACCTGGTGGAATAAAGATTTTACGAAAAAATTAGGAACCGGCTTAAATCTCACATTAAATCCTGCATTATCAGAAAATGATAATATAAATCTTGAAATCATACCTGCTTCGGGTTCAGCATGTAAGGATACCGGATTGGTTACCGTAACAAAACAAGTGGGTCCATCTCTAGAAATTGGTTCAAATAGAACTATATGTAAAGAAGCCAATCCTATTACTATTGGGGTTTCTCCTCAGGCGAATATATCCTATAATTGGACCTCCTCCGCGACTATTTCCACTCCCAACCAATCACAAATTTCTGTTGCTCCAGAAAATGAAACCAAGTATTATCTAACAGCAACCGATAATCGAACTGGGTGCTCTGCCATAGACTCCGTATTGGTATCCGTCAATGAAGCTCCTCCCATTACTGTCAGTTCAGCAGAGATTTGTCCAGGTGATTCTGCAACAATTGTAGCATCGGGTGCTTTAACATATACCTGGGATCTACCCTCTGAATTCAAAAAAATAACAGATAATACTTTTAAAGTATCACCACCTGCAACCAAAACTTTTAAGATAACCGGATCACCTGATCAAAATGGATGCAGAAGTACGGCTAACGCAACAGTCACGGTTCGTTCTGCACCTTCTATCAGCGCTAATTCAGCAGAGATTTGTCCGGGTCGTACAGCAACATTGAATGTAACCGGTGCCAATTCATACTCATGGTCTCCGAAACCCCAAAGCAGCACCTCATCTGATAGTTCATCCGTATCTGTTTCTCCAACGACCACAACAGTATATACGGTAACAGGAAAATCCACGAGTACTGGTTGTAAAGGCCAGACCACTGCTACCATTACAATATTGCCCACACCTTCTTTGGACTTAGGTCCTGATAAGAGTATCTGTAAGGGTGATCCTCCTGTTAGTCTTGGGGTTTCTACTTCATCTGATCTTACTTATAAATGGACTTCATCTGCAGCGATATCGAATCCAGACCAATCGCAGA
>JBKCGY010000029.1:0-3032 GCA_046303015.1 Bacteroidota bacterium
CTTTTGATGATTTATTGGTGAATGGAACCGTTTATGATATTCAAATTCCCAGATCGGTGGACAGAAACAGTATGAGTGACCGAATAAGTGAAGCCTATTTCCGAAGGGGCGATACGATCACCGTAAAACTATCCAATATAGATCGTGCTACCTTTGATTTTTGGAGAACAACTGAATTTAGTTATCAGAGTTCAGGCAATCCATTTTTTACACCAGTAAAAATTTTAGGCAATGTATCAAACGGCGCATTGGGCTATTTTGGAGGCTATGCTAATCAGTTTAGGCGCATTATTATCCCCCCTTTATAAACATTCTCATTTAGGATTCATTGATTTGGCAATTTGACAGTATTTTCGTTCCCCTTAAATAGTAAAGTTGAGGATATAGTAATGTAATTATCATGGAAAAAGAAAAAGTACATTGTTTGATCATAGGTTCCGGTCCTGCCGGATATACGGCAGCTATTTATGCTGCCCGTGCAAACATGAAACCTGTTTTGTATCAAGGCATTCAACCGGGCGGACAATTAACGATCACTACCGAGGTAGAGAACTATCCTGGTTATCCGGAGGGTATCCAAGGACCTGAGATGATGGTGCATTTCGAAAAACAGGCGGCTCGGATGGGAGCAGATATCCGGTATGGAATTGCTACGAAAGTGGATTTTTCAGGAGAGAGACATCTGGTTTGGATTGATGACGAAAAACTGATTGAGGCAGATGCAGTCATTATTTCTACTGGAGCCAGTGCTAAATGGCTTGGTCTGGAAAGTGAGCAAAGACTGAATGGATATGGCGTTAGTGCCTGTGCTGTTTGTGATGGTTTCTTTTTCCGTGGAAAAGAAGTAGCCATTGTTGGAGCAGGAGATACCGCAGCTGAAGAAGCGCTGTATCTGAGTAAGCTATGTACAAAAGTTCATATGCTCATCAGGAGGGATACTATGCGGGCCAGCAAGGTTATGCAGGATCGTGTGAAAGCTACTCCCAATATTCAAGTCTACTGTAATACGGATACTATGGAAGTGCTGGGTGAAAAAAAAGTGGATGGTATGCGGATCAAAAATAATCAGACTGGAGAAGAAACCATTGTGCCCATACAGGGTTTCTTTGTGGCTATTGGTCATCAGCCTAATTCCGGCATTTTTAAAGATTTTATTAGTATGGATGAAGCTGGATATATACTTACCATTCCGGGAACTTCTAAAACCAATGTCGCCGGTGTTTTTGCAGCAGGTGATGTGCAGGATAAAAATTACCGTCAGGCAGTTACAGCTGCCGGCAGTGGTTGTATGGCAGCGCTGGATGCGGAGAGGTATCTGACGGCAAAGGGATTTGTTTAATTTTTTAAGTCAAAATCAAAAGTTAAAACCATAAAACTGGTAATATATGGGCATAACTTTTCAACTTTGATCATGCTTTATTCTGTTATCCTGAAAAAGGTTCAATTCTTTGCCTATCATGGTTTATTTCCGGAGGAGGCAACTAAGGGAAATGAATTTGAAGTAAATCTTTCTTTAACGTATTACAAGGATACGGATGTTCAGTTACTTGAAGACAGTATTGATTATGTTGCTGTATATGATTTGCTCAAAAAACAAATGGCAATCAGGCAAGATTTACTGGAGGTACTGGCTCAATCTATAGCACTTAATTTAAAAAAAAGCTTCCCTCAGATTTCAAAAATCGAGCTGGAAATAATAAAATTACATCCTCCCATAGAAGGTTTTGATGGCCAAACAGGGGTCAGCATTCAGCTGGAATACACTTAAACAATTTTAATTATTACCTGTTCTTTTTTGATATTTATTCGCATCAAAACAAGAAATATTAAATTTTTTGTAAACAATTTGGCTTTTAAATACTAACATTTGTTAAATTGCCTCGCCAAAAATAAATAGGATGAAACCAATATTACTTGCTGTTATCTTGTCATGCTCTGTTATAATCAGTTTTGCCCAACAACGGGAAATAGCTCGATGCGGCAATGAATACAATACACAGGAAATACCTGTAGCAGAATTATTGCAGAATAATAGAAGTTCATCAACCAATGGTACAGTTTACAGAATTCCTGTAGTGTTTCATGTGTTAACAAATCAAGCCGGCAGTGTATCGGATATATCTAATTGTATCATTGAAAATCAGATTCAGATATTGAATAATTGTTTTAGGAAAAAATCAGGTGCTCCGAATACTAATGTTGCTAGTGCCGATGCGGAAATTGAATTTTATCTCGCTAGAAAAAATAATTCAGGTGGGGCATTTAATGGGATCAACAGGGTAGTTACTCCAAATTGTGATTATACAACAGTTAATTCTACAACACAAATCAGTAACATACGAGCAGCTGCAGGAGTACCCACCAATTGGCCGTATAATAAATATTTGAATATTTTTGTTTTAAGAACTATGCCCAATAGCAATCGTGTCCGCGGTCAGGCATGGTACTCAACAGGATCTACCAATTTCATTGGTGTATTTGTGCATTATTCCTATGTAGGTTCAAAAAACTCAGGATGCCCAAATCTATCTTATTTGGATATCACCGGCTTTAAAGCATATGATCTCGGCATGACTGTCGTTCATGAGGTGGGGCATTACTTAAATCTCCTTCACACATTTGACAATTGTTCTCCGGGTGATGGGTGTAGCGATACCCCCCCTGTAACAGGTACAGTTGGGCTTGTTCCTAATTGTACATCAAATAACACATATGGCCTTTGTAGTGGTGCTACATCCAGGCAATGGCAAAATTATCTTGATTATACAGATGATGCCTGTATGGATCGTTTTACCGCCTGTCAGGTATTAAGAATGAGAACTGCATTAGAAACAGTTACCAATTACCGCAATCTTGTTAGCACTGCTAATTTTACAGCCACTGGTGGCGATATCGCTACGTCTATCAATGATATATCCACTTCTGGTTCAGATATGATTAAGATTTTCCCAAATCCTATGACCGAGCGGATAACCATCGTTCAAAAAAACATATCTAAATCTGAGTCATTCAGAATTGTTGATGCATATGGT
>JBKCGY010000030.1:0-2305 GCA_046303015.1 Bacteroidota bacterium
TGTCTTGGTTATTTAAGTATCACTATCTTACAACCACTACCTCATCATAAGGAACCCTGTATCGATTGCCCCAGATACCGGCTTCTGTTCCAAGACCAACTGAAATAATCATATTGATTTCTGCGCCACTCGGTAAGCCTAAAAATTTCTTCACGCGCTTTTCATCAAAGCCTTCCATCGGACAGGAATGAAATCCTTCCGCAGCAATTGAGAGCATGAACGTTTGCGCAGCCAGGGCACATGATTTGTGTACTGTAATTCGCTGAGCACTCTTGCCGCCTGCTCTGTAAAAAGGCTTTCTTAATCCCATAAAAAAACTGATAGACCGGCGAATAAGTGTGGTCATTCCAAAGAGGTCACTTCTGTACATTAAAGGCATGATGATACCATAATACCTGAGTGCCATTTTTTGAACTTTTGTAGGTTCACCTTTGATTGTTTCTTTTATTCGGTCAAGATTCCAGTCGGCTCTCTCGCGCCATTTATCTTTACGGGTAACAAACACTACCATCTGTTTGGCTGTTTTTGCGGCTTGCTGACCCAGACAGAGTGGTACCATCGACTTTAAAGCATCTTCTGACTGAATCCAGTGAAACTCCCATAACTGCATATTGCTACTATTGGGAGAAAGGATCGCTCTCTCCAGACTTGTGCGAATAATTTCATCGGGCACATTGACGTTTGGATCAAACTTTCTGTTTGATCTGCGGAACTCAATAATTTTTTGAAAGGCAGTATTCATATGTTTGCTTATGCGTTGCAGGGAAGGTAAATCAATTGAGGTAATATCTGACTAAATTAATCTTACCCAGAAGTTTTTCTATTTATAATCAACCTCCAACCTTCACTACTTCCCCATACGCTATCTTAAACTTAGAAAACGATTCTGCTAGAGGAACATTATTGATATAAGACAGAATGCTGCGCATATTACCGCTATGGGTAAAGATAGCAGCGGGATGATTTTTGCTGACGATATAATTATAGAAAGAAACCGTACGATTGTAAAGATCCAGATAATTCTCACCGCCTGGCACTCGCATATTGACAAAATCTCCCATCCACATATTTAACGGTTCTTGCGGAATAGCATCCCATGATTCTAACTCCCATTCACCAAAATGCATTTCTTTGAGATCAGCGTGTTGTTCAATTACTTTTTGAGGATAGATATAAGAAGCTAACTGATAACATCGTTTCAGTGGACTGCTGTAAATATTTAATTCAGCTGGCAGTTGCGCTTTAATTAGAGCAGCTTCCTCTTCAAAGCTTTCGGCCACATCAATATCGGCCTGTCCGTAACAAATGCCGGTATCAATAGCGGGCTTGGTATGTCGGATCAAATAAATTTCCATGCCATGAGTATTCCGAGATAAAACATGAGTTCCGAAACCTGTTGTATAGCACCCAGACAATCTCCTGTATATCCTCCGATCCATTTGTGAAAATATCGGCGCATATAGATAGTTAGTAATATGGGCGGTATAATGGCCAGACAGTATTTGCCAATCATCCATAATGGTGCAACACCAAAAATAAAAGCCGGTATGACCTCGCGGATGGTTATTGTTTTTGCGAGCGGCTTGGCTTTTGCATCATCATTCTCTCTTACATATACACTGGTGGCCACCATCCCTACGGCGCATAAGCGACTGAAGCTGTGGGCTGCGATCATTACCACACATAATTGTGTAACCTGTATTTCTGTTTGTACAATATATTTAAAGAGTAACATCAGTGCCATACCGATGGATCCATAAGCTCCGGTACGGCTGTCTTTCATGATCTCCAGTATTTTTTCTTTGGTCCATCCGCCACCAAATCCGTCACATACATCAGCCCATCCGTCTTCATGAAAGGCACCGGTGGTTAATATGGACGCGACCATCGATAATAAAATACATATGGGAGGATTGAAAAAATAACTGCTCAATCCAAAAACAAGGGCAGCCATTCCCCCAACGATCCAGCCCATCATCGGAAAATATCTTGTGGCTTTGTTTAAATAATCGGGATCATGGGTGATATTGGGCGGACAGGGTATCCGCGTGTAAAACATGAGTGCTGTAAAGAATATGTCAAGTTCTTTTTTTATAATTTAATAGTTTTCTGTTTTTCTTTAAGGCAGTAAAATTAAGTTAAAAAATGTTGGGTTATTAATAGTATTCTGCTCTCAAGATTGTTGTCATCATCCTTAAATTTTTATTGTTACTTTAATGTGATATTTATTATTATTTTTTTTTGCCACATTGAATGCTACGCTATTTCTTTGTCATTACTACAAAGAAAGCCAGTACCGTCATCC
>JBKCGY010000031.1:0-2062 GCA_046303015.1 Bacteroidota bacterium
TTAAGCAATGGTGAAATCAACATCATCACCAATCCTCCCGCAACAGAAGTAATGATTAAGAAAAGAAAGAGATTCATTTCAAACTTATGCAAGAGGCTTTCCAATATACCCGCCATGTAGTTGGCCAAAGCAATACTGGTAAACCATAATCCCATCATCAATGAAACAATCTTGGGAGGTGATAATTTAGTGATCATACTCAAACCGATTGGAGAAAGAAATAATTCACCCACAGTATGCAAAAGATATACGCCAACCAACCAAAGAGAACTTACTAGTCCGCTTTTCGCTTGCTCATCGGCAATGTACATTACCACAAATCCCAATCCTAATAATATCAAACCTAAGCCGAATTTGACTGGGATATTCGGATTCTTCCCCTTTTTATTCAAATAAATCCACAAGGCAGAAAATAATGGGGCCAAAGCAAAGATGGCAAACGCATTGATACTCTGAAACCAGGTGGTTGGAATTTCAAATGAACCGATCATACGATTGGTTTTTTCTTCGGCAAACAAATTGAACGTACCTCCGCCTTGCTCAAATCCTGCCCAGAAGAAAATATTAAAAAATGCAAGCACAAAAATTACGCCTACTCTACTCCACTGATCTCCTCCTTTTGTATTAGCGGCGATGATTGCAATTACAGCAATTCCGCCAATGAGGAAAATGATATTAGTAACCATATCATAGGTGGCATCCGACAAACTGCTGAAAAGTGATATCAATCCATACACCAATGCGGCTGTCGTTACAACCCAGATCAGCACTTTAATGAAATCACCCATTGTCAATTGATTTCCCTCTTTACCAGGTGCCATTCCCACACCTGACAATTTATTTTGCGTAAAAAGAAAAATCAAGATCCCTAAAAGCATTCCAATTCCTGATGCGGAAAACCCATACTGCCAACCATATATTTCTCCAAGGGAACCGGCAATTAATGGGGCCAGAAAAGCGCCTAGATTAATGCCCATATAAAAAATAGTGAATCCACTGTCCCTTCTGATATCATTTTCCTGATACATTCCACCCACCATCGTCGATATGTTGGGCTTAAAGAAACCATTTCCGGCAATCAATAAACCTAAACCCAAATTAAGCATACTCAATCTGCCTGCCTCTACTGCGGTTGCGCCCTCCGTACCCACACTCATTGCCAAAACAAAATTTCCTAACGCCATTAACAATCCACCAATCAAAACGGAAACTCGTTGACCCAATAATTTATCAGCCAGAATACCGCCGGCGATGGGAGTAAGATAAACCAGTCCCGTAAAGATGGCATAGATCTCCAGCGCACCGGCGCGCTCCAAACCAAATCCGCCTTTTAAAGCAGTAGAAGTTAGATATAGCACTAATAAGGCACGCATGCCATAGTAGCTGAATCGTTCCCACATTTCAGTGAAGAAGAGTGCATAAAGCCCCTGCGGGTGACGGGTAGTGGAAGCATCGTTCATGTTCAATAGTTTTAGTCAGTAATAGTGTCGAAAATAGGAAATAAATCACTACTGTACGATAAAACACGAGAATAAGGTTTTTATAAGATTATTCTCTTCTAATATCTTGGAAACCTTCAATAAGGGTGATATTTTACGATTTCTATTATTGATTTAAAAATATTCTACCCTGGTGTGGCGTTGGCAAGGCAGAACGCGCGGAGCGATCGTGTCTGCCCGTCATGTTGAGCGTTAGCGAAACATCTCATTTTGCAAGGCATTGAATATTGAGATCCTTCGCTTACACTCAGGATGACGCTCCGTACTTTCTTTGTAGCAATGACAAAGAAAGTAACATTAAAATAAGAATATTTATTCAGATGATAACCTTTAATAAGGGATAATTAATCAGACAACTGTGTAAATAATTATAAGTTTGAAAGCGAAGATTTAATTTCGCCGGCAGAAACTGTAAATACTCGCTTCTATGAATATTCTTTTACTGGGATCAGGTGGTCGTGAACACGCGCTGGCATGGAAGATCAGACAAAGTCCTTTGTGCAATCAGCTCTTCATTGCACCCGGCAATGTCGGCACGGCGCAATGCGGCACCAATATTTCTA
>JBKCGY010000032.1:0-3950 GCA_046303015.1 Bacteroidota bacterium
AGGGTAAGCACGTAGGGAAAGGATTACCCCTTTACGGAAAATCTGATGGTCGTCTGCTATGGCAACTTTTATCTGCGACATGAAATAATCTTAAAGACTAAAGGTAAAGAAAACTGTTGAAGCATTACTGAACCATATCGGCAGGCAGTTCAATCGTTACTTTAAAGTAGGTATTGGTGGAGTCTCTTTCAAAAAAGATCTTGCCTTCTAAAATTTTAATACGTCCTTGAATGTTTTTGAGACCTAATCCGGAGTGTACATCTCGTAATTCTTCAAATTTATCCTGCGTTAATCCTTCTCCGTCATGATGTATGCGGATATAAAAATATTGGTCGTTTTTGCTTTGGGTCAGATGTAAAAAACTGGCTCTGCTATGTTTTAGAATATTATTGATCAATTCCTGAATGATCCTGAAAACCGATAGTTCCGGCTCCAGCTTTAATCTTCTCTGATAATCGTTGAAGCGGCAACTGGCGTTGATGGTACCCGTACCATTGATCTTCTGAATGAGATCTGTTAAAGCACTTTCCAATCCAAAGTTCTTCAGGGTGGGGGGGATCAGACTATGAGATATATTACGTATAAGTTGTATGGTTTCATCTACAATTTGTTTGGCATTATAAATGGATTGCAGTTGGGTTGCTTGATCCTGATGAACCATATTTTCATTCAGATAAAGACGTACGGTAGCAAGAAGCGGACCTGCATCATCGTGCAGATCTGCCGCAATGCGCTGGCGTTCTTCTTCCTGGCTTTCTAGGGAAGCCTGTAAGAGCATACGCTGATGTTCGGCCTGCATATTGCGCATTTTTACCTGATAATAGATGACTTTTCTCTGATGAAAAATCACAAATACGATCAGTCCCACCGCAAGCAATAGCATCCCAAATGTACCGAAGTACACTACGTAAGTTACATTTGGACTATCTGCTTGTAAAAAAAACATATTAATTGCGTATTTTTTATGAAAACTCCGGCACCTGATCTTTATAAGGTTTAATAAGAAAGGCGATGGAAAAAATCAAGTTTCTAATTATGTAAATTATTGCATGTATATAAACATATTGTTGGTTGAATATATCATTTGTATTATACAATAGGTTGTACCAAAAAACAAAAAAAGTACCAGAGCTAAATAAAAACAAAGCAGAAGTCAGCCAAAAAGTTTGCTTAAGATAAACAAAAGTAATATTTGGATTTTTTAATAAGTTATAATAAAAAGCCATACAAAAGCCTAGGACAATTAATGTATTAATTGTAGATATAATTGATAAAGACGTTTCATTTAGGTTGAAAAAGAATTGAAAGAATTGAGTGGGTATATATAAAATGGAAATCAATATGATAAACCTTTTATCTAATTTTGATTCATTTGCAAAGAAAAAATAAGTCGAAATAAAAATGTAATTTGTTAATGGGTTTAGGTGACTTATAATTTCTACAATGTTTTGATTGGAAGATGAAAGAATTTGAATTAATATTTGTCGTAAAATAGAAAATAGCAGAAAAAAATGAATTACCCATAACTCTGATCTTCTACTTTTTTGGGTAAAGAAAAGAATTATGGGTAATAATAAAGTAAACCTCGCGATATTTTCCGTAAACTGTAATTCTGACATTAAGTCAAATATACAGATTTTATAAAAAATTGGTAGTTGTAATTAGAGATTACCAAGAACCAATTGTAGTCTTAAAATCTTGGTTAGCCACTAATCCATCTTCATTAAATAAAGAACCGCTTACATTGATTACGTTATAATTTAGAATAGGCTTAAAATTTTCATCCACTCCTGTTAATATTACATGTCTTTGGCCGTTGCTATCATAACCAGGTAATATTGAAATACCTTTGCAACCAGGTTGCGCAAGAATTTTTTCTATTATCTCCTTACCCATAACATTAGAATAGGCTTGTTCAGGATGTGCGTCAAAGAATCTCTTAACCATTTCCTCCGCATTTTCTACTCCAATATGTTTACCAATTCCAGAAACTTCAATCTTTTGTGTTTGTACGTTTTGCATATACTGTAAGTTTAGAGGTTATTAATACCGCTAATTTTTTACAATAAAACCCTGTTTGCAACACATTTTCGCCGTTTAATTACCGATTAAATAACCATAATATATTGAAAACCAAATAATTAAAAAGTAAAATGTATTTTTTATATAATAATTACTTAGTAGTTGCCCCCTAAAAATACGTAAAATTACGATTTAAAAAAATCGTATATTGACGAAATATTTATACGTATTTCACCGCGTAATCACACTATGTGGATAAGTATAACTGCCTGTTTAGATATGATAGACCCCGTTTTTTACGGCATAAAGGGCCAGTCCAACCCTGCTTTTTACATCAAATCGAATAAAAAGCTGGTCTCTTAGGGCGTCGACTGTTTTAGGACTAAGGTTGAGTCTTAGGGCAATTTCTTTATAAGTGAGGTCTGTACATACCAATTGCATGAATTCAATTTCCAGATGAGAGAGCGACTTGGTATCCAACTCCCTTTTGTTTTGCCGGTTGTATTGGAAAAGATTCACCATTTTACCAACGGCCTGTATGGGATAATAATAACCTTCTGTTTTCATCGTACTAAGGGCAATCTTCAATTCATCCGGATGAATATCCTTTTTTATAAATCCCTTTACACCTTGCTGCAAAAGTCGTATCAGGGGAATTTCGGAGTCAAACATTGTCAATATTAGGATCAGCACATCCGGATACTGATCCTTAAGCCAACTCGCACATTGGTATCCATCCATTTTAGGCATATTGAGATCGAGGATGATCATATCGATCTTCCCTGCTTTTTTCATTTTATCCTGCATTTCAACACCGTTCGCTGCAGTAAAAACTACAAAGAATCCATCCCATTTATTGATCATGTCGGCTAGTGCATTCACCAGTACGGTATGATCATCTACCAGGGCGATTTTGATGGGGATGGGTTTATTGATTTGCGGCATAAACTGGTATGGTATTATGGGGAAATTGAAAGAGAAGAGAAGTGCCTTGGTTCGGTTTTGATTCTATGTGAAGGCTACCCAAAAGTAATTCTGCTCTCTTTTTAAGGTTTGAAAGGCCGGATTTTCCTGCATTATTTTTTTCCTTGTAAAATGAAGTATCGAAACCTATTCCATTATCACTTATGCTCATATCTAGGTGTTTTTCAGAGTAAACCATTTTAATCTCCACTTGAGTGGCTTCAGCGTGTTTGAGAATATTCTGAATCGCTTCTTGTACAATTCTGTATATGATTAGTTCATTTTCTTCAGGCATAAAAGGAGGCTCCTGTTCTTTGTTAATATGTAAATTTATTTCGAGTGGTACAAATTTTTGTAGCCGATTAATCTCCAATTGAATAGCTGCTAAAAGACCCTCATCCCTGATTAAGTTTGCCGTAATGCTTCTAGATAAATGCTTTAAGTCTCCAATGGCTTCTTCTATCATATTTGATGCTTCCAATAGTTTTTCGTTTTTTAATTCATCAACATGTTTGGCCACTTGATTGACCTGTAATCTGGCCATAGTCAGCCGTTGACCTATATGATCATGAATTTCTCTGGCCACATGATGAAATGTTTGTTCTTGGATTTCTAGTTTTGTGCTTAGAAAACTTTTTTGATTATTAATCTTTAGTAGGTCAATTTCATATAAATGTTTTTGTTTTTCTTTTCTAATGTAAAGTAGTGTAATAATAAAGAGAATTGACATTGTAAATACTATAATTAGTATTAATATAATGACAGTGTTAACTAAATCAAATGTTTGGGAATCCATTTTAAAGAATATATTATGAGTATATGGTATATTAAATAAATATATTGATGAGATTTAATCCAAATTAGTCTTGATTCGCTAAGTAGTTTATCTAAATAAAGGTGATCTATAGCTTCAATTGGTATTAAGCTTAGTCGTATAAAAATAAAACTATATATTAACCAAAATT
>JBKCGY010000033.1:0-5185 GCA_046303015.1 Bacteroidota bacterium
TGATAAAAAACATATATCATATTTGGTAATTTCATCAAGAAAGTTACTTTTGCCAAAAATTAGTACGCCCATGTTTTGGACTCTTGAACTTGCCTCTTATTTGGAAGATGCCCCCTGGCCTGCCACCAAAGACGAACTGATCGATTATTCTATCAGAAGCGGCGCTCCGATTGAAGTAGTAGAAAACCTGCAAGAATTGGAGGATGAAGGAGAGATCTATGAGAGCATCGAAGATATTTGGCCCGACTATCCCAGCCAGGATGACTTCTTTTTCAACGAAGACGAATATTAATATAATCTTTTACTATACCGGCACTGTCAAGAGGCAAATATTTTCTTGAAGTATAGCAGCAATAAAGAAAGAAGGAAAATAAACCCGTTACAAATAACCACCGGAAGCAAAAAGGGCTGGTGAAAAATTCCATATACCAGCCAAATCAATGTGCTTACAGAAACAATTAGTATTGTATAAATACTAAGATCTCCAACACTTTTGCTTTTCCATGCTTTATACACCTGAGGTACAAATGTAATACTACTTAGAAAAGAACCCGTCAAGCCAACAAACTCTACCCAATCCATTGAATAAAGATTTAGTGAAAATTATTTTTCCATTTGTTCGATAACTTCGCCCGTTACCCCAGTAAAACTGAATCCACCATCATGGAAAAGGTTTTGCATGGTTACCATTCGGGTAAGATCGCTGAACATTACTACAATGTAATTAGCACAATCTTCCGCACCGGCATTTCCTAATGGACTCATTTTCTCGGCATAATTAATAAATCCATCAAAGCCTTTTACTCCACTTCCGGCAGTAGTTCGGGTAGGCGACTGAGATATAGAATTGACGCGAACCTTTTTCTTTACGCCATAATGATAACCGAAACTTCGTGTCACACTCTCAAGCAGAGCTTTCGCATCTGCCATTTCATTATAATCAGGGAAAACACGTTGTGCCGCAATATAGGTAAGTGCTACTACACTGCTCCATTCATTCAAAGCATCCAGATCCCATGCAGTACGCAACACTCTGTGAAAACTCATCGCGCTGATATCAAGTGTCTTACTATTCCATTCATAATTCATTTCTGTATAATGCTTACCCTTTCGAACATTCAAACTCATACCAATGGAGTGAAGAACGAAATCGATCTTACCACCAAAATGCTGAATGGATTGTTCAAAAAGATTTTTAAGATCGTCCATATTGGTCACATCTGCGCCTATAACAGGAGCATTCCCGCATAAAGCACTCAATTTATTGATCTCTCCCATACGTAAAGCAACGGGTGCATTTGTCAAAACTATAGATGCTCCTTCCTCATAACATTTCAAAGCGGTTTTCCAGGCAATTGACTTTTCATCGAGTGCACCAAATATGATTCCTTTCTTTCCTTTCAATAATTGATTTGCCATATTAGAAATTTGGATCAAAAGTAAGAAAAGAATAAAGAATACCCGAGGCCTGAGAGGATAAGTTTTTTAATGAATCGAAAGGCCATCTGTAGCATTCGCCACTTTACGCCATAGAATCCCATCCAATTTTTACTTGTTTATTTTATCTGAAGTAAAGAAGTTGAAAATTAAATTTACTGTGCAAGACTAATATTAAGCTGCAAGCCTGCTCTTGTATTTACGATTGGAGGAGGGGTGGCGATATAACCAATTACTCTGGATTGCTCCATAAAAAGACGCAATCTGATTCGATTGTTGAGCACATAGTCTATGGACGGATTAAGATTCAGCACCTTTTGACCTCCCGTAGGTATGCTCACTCTTTGGTCAAGAATATTATTAGAGATAGCGTTATCACGATAGGTCATGTCAAATCGGAAACTGATATCATTCTCCAACTTCTTCGAGCCCTTCGTAAATGGAATCCTAAAGGGAAATCTTAAACCTCTTTTTCTCCAGCCGATACCAAACGTCACATCAACACTTCTTACCTCACTTACCTGAAAATCAACCAGACTCAAACTGACCGTGCGGCTGCGTCCATAATCCAGCTTAAATGTAAGTTGATTCGTTAATTGCATATCTATACCAATCAGTGGCGAAAATTTTTCTGCGATACTAACATTGGGCACTAAGAAAAAGGGAACATAATTGCCGGAAATAGAATCAATAAAAGAGGGGAAACCTACACCCTGAGCATCAGCATATAACAAGGCAGATGCAAAATTATTCATACTCAAATTACCCGTATACCCATGTGTAATACTAAGGTTGGTAAATATTTTTTCTAAAGCCGGAATACGGGTCAGACCATTATAGGTTATCCTCCAGTTCGGACGAGGGAGAAACCTTCTGAACGGATTATCATCGATCTTTCTGTCAGTCTGTTTTACCAGGCCGATGCCGGAAGGATCCTGATTAGTATAAGCTGCTATAAAGGCAGGGATCAGTACATCTTGCGAATAACGGCCATAACCTTTATAAAATCCGTCCGCCTGTTGTTGATTATTTGTGTAAGGATTATTCGTTCCCAGACGCTCACTCAATATCAATCGATTGGCCTCAAATCTTTGAAATGCATCTGAAGGACTTGTTGCCGAGTATTTTTGAAATAAAGTCTGATAAGCCACAAAACTAATATCAAAACCTCCAGAAGTATAGGGATTTAGATTTACAAAACTTCCATTACCAAGCGTATCCTTAAACAAACTGGTATAATTTTTACTGAGTGAACGGGAAAGATTCAGATCAATAATGAAATCTCTAAGTGGCTGAACAGATGCCTCAATCTTAAATTCTTCTTTATAACTCTGTGTGAACATGAAATTAAAGTCCTTGTCTTTGGTAAGCCATCCATTCCTTGCTGCCGATTGTAACCACTGTACATCGGGCTGTTTACCAAAAACATAATCCAGACCCGGCGCCCTGCTTCCCCAGTTATTTCCAATATACCTAGGGCTATCCGTAAATCCGGGTATTCTTGAATTATACGACTGTGTATAATTCAGGTTCACACTTTTTATAGAGGTTAGAAGGTTACCGAAGATCCTGGCTCCTTTGCTCCACTCAGGCTCAAAGGTTTTATTCAATTTTGCCTCCTGGCGATTCAACCTCTTGATAAGTCGGGATATATATCTTTTACTTTTGCCAATCGTATCCTTGGGATTTAGTTTAACAGGCATCATTTGTCGCGCCGCATTACGATTTCCATTTACAGGATTTTCCAATGCACGCAACCACTTAGACTTGGTGTAAAGTCTTGAGAAGTCAAGTTGCCCGGTAAATACTTTCTGAACGGAATTTTCTACCGTGTTCCCTAAGTTGATAGCCACTCGGGATGCGCCTACCCAGTTGTATGTGGTAGCATAATTCACTCTTAAGGTAGTCCAATCTAATGCAGGGATCTTACTGAGGGGCAGATTATAACTGGCATTGGCATTTTGCCTGTACACAACATTTCGCCCTCCTCTCAGCAAGTTATTAAGAATAGAATCTCTCTTATCTTTTGTATTGATTCGTCCATTTGGTTCATCTACACGGGCATTGTTGGTTGCCGAAAAATCAATATTGATAGATCGGGTAAGATCCCATCTCATATTATAGACCCTGTCGAAAATAAAATATTTATCGTAAGTCTCTGGGATTTTAAAAGGGCTGGCGGCCACTCCCGGAATCTGCACTTCTCGTGCACGTGTGGCGCCAAACTGACGAGTTACGTCGGCTCTGAAACTAAGAAGTGAAGGCTTAAGGTTAAAATTAAATTCTTTTATAGGACTCCACCATCGACTTCTGTACTTAATCAACTTTTTGAATGGTTCGATAAAATTAGGCTGAGGGGCAAAATTGTAACCTAACCCGGCATAATGCTTGATCAGTTCATCATTTTCAATGAGCGGACTCCTCTTTTCAGTTTTGGTATAAGAATAACTTACATCAAAATTGGAGATATCGTATATACGAGGTTTGGAATCGTTTGTTTTATTCTTTCTCAGATTGGTCACATTTACTGTGGTAATGGAAAAAAAGTCTTGTGCCAATCTTTTAATTGAATCTTTATTCTTTGACGCATTTAGTTTGTCCTTGAATTTAACATCCTGATCATACGGATCGTATTCAGGATTCGTGACCGTTTGGGAATAACTTGCATAAAAAGGAATTTCAAGTCCGGCCGACTTAGGCAATAATTTACCCAATTGTAAACTGGTCGAAACATCTAACTGTGTAAAAAACTCCCTGCTTCTTTCATTAACCCTTTGCTCAATCGTTCCAAACCCAATACTTCTTGCCGAACCCGATATACTTAGCGATCCCAGATCAGCCAGCTGAATATCCATACGCCCGGTGGCAGCCCAACCTCCTTTCTCATCTAGACCACTCAATCTTAATTCATTCATCCAAACCTCTGCACAGATCTCAGCAGCATCATCACCTTTTGGATTTTCAAAACCTACAAGAAAGCCCCTTACCTCTCCTAAATTAGGACTTCCCATTACGCCCCACTGAATGCCATTACCACGATCCTCTTTATATGGAATCAAAACACTACCAGTTCTTCTTAATTTGAATTTCACCAACTCCTCCAGATTGAGATCAAATTCATTGGCAGCAGGCCATACTTCTACATCTCTTAACCCTACCCCCCATTTGGTTACTTTCAAAGGCATTCTAACTTCGTAATAATTATTGATAAAGTCTGTACCGAAGCGGATCACGGCATAGATCTGATCATCTTTCAGATTATCGATCTTTCCTCTTGATTCCGCATGCATAAACATCCGAACCCGATTATACTGACGGAAATCAAAATTGGTAGATTTAAATATGGATCGGCTTTCGCCATCTGCCAGCTGACAAACCTGCAAACTTAATGACTGTTCATTCTGTAATAAATTGACACCATTGTTACTAAGCTGCTGCACCCTTTCGATTCCGGGAGGAATGACATAATTGACCGGTGATCGCCTGTCATTCTCCTCAACATTTACGGCAGAAAGATTAAAGAACGCTCTTGAATTAGGATCAATTTTTGTGTAAGTACCATCTTCTCTTAATTCATACTGAAAGGTCCGCCACATATTTCTTACCAACTCGAGTTTCCCAAAACGCAAGACCACTGAATCTTCAAAGCCGGTCATAAACATTCTCATAAAACGAATTGATTTAAAGTCGGGAATATTCCCCACCTTAGACTCATATTGTCTTATCGGAATCCGAAACAGATACCATG
>JBKCGY010000034.1:0-2568 GCA_046303015.1 Bacteroidota bacterium
GATCTTGCCGATCCAAACCAAGATCGGAATAGCAGCAGAAACACAGAAAGAATTAAAATATACATTAGATAAAACAGAGCGATTACTAAAAGAGGAGTATCCGGCGGAAGTGGTTCAATCTGTCATGAGTAAAATGAATACACTTGTTGCGGGTACGATCATACCTGCCGGGAAAAAGGGACTTGCTTTATATGCCTCTCCTATTTTTTCAAAATTATTTTTTTTAGATACAGAGGTGCCGGAACGTATTATCATTGATGATTCGTTCGAGATCCGTGATCTGCTCTTAAACAGAAAAGAGGAAAAACATTATTTACTATTTGTGCTAAGCAGTGAAAAGTGTAAACTTTTTATGCATACTGGCGAACAACTAATGCCTGTAAAGTTGGAAGCACCCAATAGCATAGATGCTTATTGGAATGATGAAATGGAAAGGGTTTCCAACTTTACCGATCCAGTGGTATACAAAACTAAGCAGGTTGAAAAGTTCATTCGTCAGATGGACAAAGAATTGATCCATGTATTGAATCATCATCCCCTTCCTGTTTTTTTATTGGGCAGCAAGAGTATACTGGGTATTTATCATTCTATTACCCATGCTTCGAATCATATTAAAGGAGTGGTAGAAGGAAATTATGAAGATGCTACCATCAACGAATTATCATTGGCCCTGCAACCGGTATATGAAGGCTGGAAAAAGAGTAAGCAACAAGAGATGCTTCTAATGGTAGAAGATGCGGCCAGCCAGAAAAAATTATCAGCAGGTATTCAGGAAGTATGGAAGAATGCCTATGAGAAGAAGGGGCGTTTATTATTGGTGGAGAAAAATTTTATAGCTTCAGGAGAGCATGTATCGGTCGGTAAAATTGTGTACAAGCCGACCGTTGCCCAAAATGATTTTCATAGCTCGCATGATGTGGTAGATGATGTGATTGAAATGGTCATTCAAAATGGGGGAGATGTTGCGTTTATGGATGATGGTTCTCTTTCGGGGTATGATCATATTGCCCTTATTCAATATTATTCTTGATATTTACATTCGTTATGAGCACAACCCAAAATATACAGGATTTTCTAGATGAAAATGTAGCGCTTATCAAAGATTATCTTGAAACTAAAACAGATATCTATAAGTTAAAAGCAATACGATCTTCCTCCGTGATCTTAGGTTCACTGGTATGGATCATTATTTCAGCCTTTTTGTTTTTTCTGCTTTTTATTTTTATTGGACTCGTATTGGGGTTTTGGTTTTCAGAGCTTACGAATAGTTTTACAATAGGCTTTGGGCTGGCCACCTTACTCATATTTGTAGTCATGTTGCTGGTTGCGTTGTTCAGAAAACAATTATTCATCTATCCCATGATCCGAATTTTCATAAAGATGATGACTGAAGGTCATACAAATGAAGAAAAATAGTAATTATGTCTAAGATTAAAGGTCCCGTAAGAAATCTGACCGCACTGGATAAGGAAATCTATCGCTTACAACTGGAAGCGATTAAAACAGAAGGTAAGTTGGGAGATAATTTAAAATATGTAAAACATCATTTTCCGGAAATGGTGCTGGGGTCTATCACACAACGTTTTGCCTCTAGATCTTTATGGGCATCTGTTTTTGATCTAATGCTTCAAAATGATAACCTTCGAAGTAAAATGGGTAAGGGTGCAGAATGGTTGGCTACAAAATCTGCGGATTGGATAAAGCGGAAATTTGGGGGGTGAAGAAAATTGCCGGTTACATTTTAGCGGTTATCTGCTTGATATTTTTAATTGCTAATTATCAATTATTCTTTTTCTGATTGACGAAAATAAAAAGTAAAAAGGTACACGATCAATCTGTATATCTCATAACTCAGCCAGTACCAGAATCGGGCGAAAATATTTGTCTTTTGTTTGTATCTGTCGATTGTAATTTCTATACAGTCTTCCTGAATAATGCGGTTTAGTTCCCTTGTTGTATGCGTTGCAAAGGACATATCAAGCACATCCAGATTCAGTTCGATACTGGCATAAGCGCTTATGTTATTGACATTGTATGATCCAACAGTCATCCATTTTTTATCATACACAGAAATTTTTCCATGTAGTACCCGTGGCTGATATTCATAAATACGAATATTGTTTTTCAATAACCAGGGATACCAGTATTTTTCTGCCGCTTTGGCAAAGTCAACATCAGAAATGCCGGATACAATTAATGTAATCTTAACTCCTCGTTTGATGGCTTTGGAAAAGGCCATACGGATCATCCGGCCGGGTAATAAATAGCTCGACATGATGATGATCTCATCTTTGGCGCGATGGAGCATTTCAAGATAGCTACGAGTGATCTCGATCTTACCGGCTACCCAGTCGTTTCGTCGCACCCTAACATAACAAGGTGCATCGATCCGATGATTAAATATGCGTTCACGTAATGGCAGTAAGTACGAACGCCGAAACAAGGATCTGTTCCACATCTTAATGCATAGGCGTTCCAATTGAATGGCCGCATCTCCGTTTACCCAAAGTGCCCAGTCGAGCCATGCAGGCTGATCGGGTAAATCATTATAGCGATTGCTGATATTAA
>JBKCGY010000035.1:0-2274 GCA_046303015.1 Bacteroidota bacterium
GTCTGCAAAGGGGCATCAGCCCATGATAGATGAGGAAAGTGGACTCACCATAGTTTTTAATGGAGAGATCTATAATTATATTGAATTAAAAAATACGCTCATCAGCTATGGGTACCAATTCAGAACAAATACAGATACAGAAGTTATTTTAAAAGCGTATGCATATTGGGGTTTGGGTGCTTTTGAACTATTTAATGGCATGTTTGCGCTGGCAATTTGGGATGAAAGAAAATCTCAGGTTGTGTTAGCGCGTGATCATGCCGGCATGAAACCATTGTATTACAGTTTTAAGAACGGTACTTTTTCATTCGCTTCTGAAATAAGGGCTTTTGCTCATTCCGGTTTGAATTTTTATGAAAATGAAAATTGGCCAGTCAGCTTTTTGGCTTTTGGTCATTTACCTGAACCTGTAACAACCTTAAAGGACGTTTTTCCAATACAAAAGGGAACTGCAATGGTTGTGGAGATGCCTTCCTTATCCATGAAAACTTTTTCTTTCTTTTCATTACAATATAAAGAGGATTTGATCAATGAAGAGGATGCAATAGATCTGTTGAGAATAACGCTTACCAATGCGGTGAAGAGACATATGATCTCAGATGCCCCTTTGGGCTTATTTTTAAGTGGGGGGATTGATTCAAGTTTATTAACCATCTTGGCTGCATCTATTTCTAAAGATCAGTTAAAGACTCTGTCGATCGTATTTAACGAGAAAAAATTCTCAGAGGAGAAATATCAGCAGATTGTAGTAGATAAAACCGGTACGCATCATGGGGCATATAATGTGACGAAAGAGATTTTTAATGCTTCTTTAGAGGATGCATTGCATGCGATGGACCAACCCTCTATAGACGGGATGAATACATACTTTATTTCGAAGTATGCCAGAACACACGGATTAAAAGCAGTTTTGTCGGGCGTAGGGGCTGATGAGCTATTTGGAGGTTATCCTTCTTTTGGTTATTATCATGAATTAAAGGCTTTCCAACAAATACCAAAATCTTTTTTAAGCCAACTTCAACTTTATCCGAATCAAAGAGTCCGGAAAATCAGTTATGGTGCCATGCATCATACTACAGGAGAGTATTTACTTTTAAGAGGGCTTTTTTCAGCAAGATCCATTGCGGATTTGTTAGGCTGTTCTTTGGAATATGTGGAGCAGATTTTACATAATATTAGTAGTCATTATACCTGTGGAAATTTGGAGAATGGCAATCGTATCAGTTGGCTGGAAACCAATTATTACATGCAGAATCAATTATTAAAAGATTCTGACTATATGAGTATGTGGCATGGATTGGAAATCAGGATGCCTTTTTTGGATAAGGAATTAATGATGTTAATGGGATTGATTTCGGAAAATGTAAAATTTAAGAAGTCAATTCCCAAATATCTTTTAGTCAGGCCCTTTGAAAATGAATTGCCTGAAGAAATATGGAAGAGAAAAAAACAAGGCTTTACATTTCCCTTCGAAGGTTGGCTGCAGGAAAATGATTATACGAAGCCGGTAAGCGGGGAAGAAAATTTACTTTATGAATCCTTTCATAAAAAGCAATTAACCTGGGCAAGATACTGGTGTGCTTTGTTGATGAACCGGTTTTCAAATAAATTATCTCAGGCAGCATAATTATTTCATGAACCATTATAACGACGATCGGGAAATTTGGGATCTCGAAATCAAACCCAGAAATGCAATTTGGGATTTGAATCTGCGCGAACTCTGGCATTACAAAGATTTGATCATCTTGTTTGTTCGGAGAGATTTTGTAGCGCAATACAAACAGACTGTATTAGGACCACTCTGGCATTTGATACAACCTGTTCTGACTACCGCCATGTTTCTTTTGTTGTTCACACGTATAGCTTCAATTCCTACGGATGGCATTCCTCCGGTACTTTTTTATCTGAGCGGCATTACGATCTGGAATTATTTCAGTACTTGTTTGATTAATACATCCAACACCTTTGTTGCCAACGCCGGCATTTTTGGAAAAGTGTATTTCCCAAGGCTTGTTATTCCTCTCTCGGTTGTGTTGTCAAACTTAATTCGGTTTGGGATCCAGGTGGGTTTATTTGTATTGGTGCTGACATTTTACATCATCAAAGGTTCTGTTCTTCTTACATTTAGCTGGAATCTATTATTCTTGCCTGTGTTAGTATTACTCATGGCGGGGATGGGACTTGGATTGGGAATTATTATTTCATCACTCACTACGAAGTACCGCGATTTTACCGTTTTGATTGGTTTTGCTGTTCAGCTTGTAATGTATGCAA
>JBKCGY010000036.1:0-27037 GCA_046303015.1 Bacteroidota bacterium
CTTCCTGGGGTGAGCGGTTATCAGCTGCGTTTCAGCAGCAATCCGGTATTTACTCCTGGGGATGCCTGTGATGTGCTGGTAGCTATGAACGCAGCGGCCCTGAAAGTAAACCTTACCGCTATTAAAAAGGGGGGTAAGATCATTGTGAATACCGATGGATTTGATGCGAAAAATCTCAGACTGGCAAATTATCCCGAGGGGGAGAATCCGCTGGACGGGGACCAGCTCAACAACTATGAGGTCATCAGAATGGATGTGACCAAGATGACCCGCGAGGCTTTGAAAGATTATCATCTGGGTACCAAAGAGAAAGACCGCGCCAAAAACATGTTCGTCCTTGGCTTTTTATACTGGATGTACAATCGCGATATGGATAGCACTATCCAGTTTTTAACAGATAAGTTTGGGAAGAAAGACGAGATCCTCAACAGTAATATTGCCGCATTAAGAGCGGGTTACAATTACGGCGACACAACTGAAACATTTACCACTACCTATAAGATGGAGCGTGCGAAAATGAAACCCGGTGTGTACCGTTCCATTATGGGGAATCAGGCGGTAGCCTACGGACTTATTGCCGCCAGTGAAAAAAGTGGACTGCCTTTATTTTTAGGCTCCTATCCCATCACCCCTGCCAGTGATATCTTACATGAATTGAGTCGTCATAAAGCTTTTGGCGTAAAAACCTATCAGGCGGAGGATGAAATCGCAGCTATTACAGCAAGCATTGGGGCTGCTTATGGAGGAGCCTTAGGTGTTACTACCAGTAGTGGTCCGGGTATCGCCTTGAAAACTGAGGCGATGGGTTTGGCGGTGATGCTGGAGATTCCTTTACTGGTTATTAATATACAAAGAGGCGGTCCTTCTACCGGTTTGCCAACCAAGACGGAGCAGAGTGATTTGTTGCAGGCTTATTATGGAAGAAACGGGGAGTGTCCGATGCCTGTCATCGCTACCTCTACGCCTAGTGATTGTTTTGAGGTAACGATGGAAGCTTGTCGCATTGCCATCCAGCATATGACACCCGTCTTGTTGTTAAGTGATGGATATATTGCCAATGGTGCCGAGCCCTGGCGATTCCCTCAGACGGCCGATCTGCCGGAGATTAAGGTCAATTTCAAAAAGCAGCTGGATGAGGGCGAAGCGAAGCTGATGCCTTATAAGAGAGATGAAAAATTAGTCAGACCCTGGGCTATCCCGGGTACCCCCGGATTGGAACACCGTATCGGTGGAATTGAGAAACAAGATGTTACCGGTAATGTAAGCTATGATCCCGACAATCACCAGCACATGGTGAAAACCCGCCAGGCGAAGGTGGATATGATTGCCAACTATATCCCTGATCAAAAATTAGACAGCGGTCCGGATAAAGGAAAAGTTTTGGTGTTAGGCTGGGGTTCTACGTATGGTGCCATCAAAAGTGCCGTGGCAGAATTGCAGGATCAGGGGAAATCTGTTGCACATGCGCATATCCGTTATGTACGCCCCTTCCCGAAAAATCTGGGCGATCTATTAAAGAATTACGAAACCATACTTATCCCAGAGATAAACAATGGCCAGCTCATTAAGATCATCCGCGATCAGTTTTTGGTGGATGCAAAGGGATACAATAAAATAAAGGGAGTACCTTTAACAAAAGGGGAATTGGTGGAGGAGATTGGGAACTGGGCTTAGAGGCAAATATTTCTTATAATTAAAGTGATGGTCAAATCTAAGAGCATATTAATTACCGGTGGAACGGGATCTTTTGGCAAAGCCTTTGTAAAGCGCATTTTATCGATTTACCCAGACATAAAAAGACTGGTTGTTTTTTCCCGCGACGAGCAGAAACAATTTCAGATGGCACAGGAATATCCTGAATCTGAATATCCTATGCTTCGTTTTTTCATCGGTGATGTAAGGGATTACAATCGATTGAAAACAGCTTTAAAAGGGATTGACACCGTTGTGCATGCTGCCGCTATGAAGCATGTGCCTATCGCTGAATACAATCCGATGGAATGTATCAAAACCAACATCATTGGTGCAGAAAATCTGATCAATGCATGCTTGGAAACAGAAGTGACCAATGTAGTAGCCTTATCAACCGATAAAGCGGCCGCTCCGATCAATCTCTATGGAGCTACCAAGCTGGCGAGTGATAAATTATTTATTGCGGCAAACAATATTAAAGGAACAAAAAATATTCGGTTTTCTGTAGTTCGGTATGGCAATGTTATGGGATCTAACGGATCCGTGATCCCCTTCTTTCTTCAAAAAAGAAAAACCGGAGTGCTGCCTATTACTGATCCACAAATGACCCGCTTTAATATATCGCTCGATGAAGGGGTGGATATGGTATTATATGCATTAGATAATGCCTGGGGCGGAGAATTATTTGTACCCAAGATACCATCGTATAAAATCACAGATGTGGCTATGGCTATAGCGCCGGATTGCGAACATCGAATTGTGGGCATCAGACCCGGGGAAAAAATTCATGAAGAGATGATAACCACCTCTGACTCTTTCAGCTCGTATGATCTGGGAAATTATTACACTATCTTGCCCCAGGTACCAGTCTGGAAAATGGCTGATTTTTTGGACCACTACAAACCAATAGCGGTTACACCGGGTTTTACTTATAATTCCGGACAAAACAATGAATGGTTGACAGTTGAAAATATAAGATCTTTGATCAAGCTTCATGTAGATTCTGATTTTAGTATATAATCGTATGACCCCAATTCCATACGGCAGACAAAATATTACGGATGACGACATCAAAGCAGTAGTAGACACACTGCGCTCTGATTATTTGACCCAAGGACCAAAGATCGCTGAATTTGAAACCGCATTTGCTTCCTACGTAGGTAGCAATTATGCTGTTGCCTTGGCAAATGGTACAGCTGCCTTGCATCTATGTGCGATGGCTTTGAATGTGGAACCCGGACAAAAAGTAATTACGACCCCCATCACCTTTGCGGCTTCTGCCAATTGTGTAAGGTATTGCGGTGGGGAAGTCGTATTTGCAGATATTGATCCCAACACTTATTTATTGGATATTAATAAGGTGCGTTCACTTCTTGAAGCTTCCCCCAAAGGAACTTATGCAGGCATGATCCCAGTTGATTTTGCCGGTCGTGCCGTCAATCTGGAAGCATACAGAAAGTTGGCTGATGAATATGGATTGTGGATCATTGAAGATGCCTGTCATGCACCTGGCGGTTACTTTACAGATAGCAAAGGCAACAAGCAATTATGCGGGAATGGAAATTTTGCGGATCTGGCTATCTTTTCTTTTCATCCGGTAAAGCATATCGCCTGTGGCGAAGGTGGAATGATCACCACTAATAATGAAGCTTTGTATAAACGCTTGTTGAAACTGCGTACCCACGGAATTGTAAAAGACGAAGGTCAATATATCAACTCGATTGAATTTGCCGGGGGAGTAGATAGGTATCCGCTATGGTATATGGAAATGCAGGAGTTGGGCTATAATTACCGGCTCACTGATTTTCAGGCAGCATTGGGTATCAGTCAGCTTAAGCGGGCGGATGAAGGTATAGAAAGACGTCGTGTAATAGCCCAACGATACAAGGAGGTATTCGCAGGAAAAAATTTCATTTTGGGTCAATCAGGAGTCGTTGAGGGTCACGCCTATCACTTGTATGTAATTGAAGTTCAAGATAGATTGGGACTTTACAATTACTTGCGAGAGCAAAAGATCTTTGCACAAATTCATTATATCCCCTGTCACCTGATGCCCTATTATCGTCAGCAAGGTTGGCAAGAAGGCGATTTAGTTCAAGCTGAGCGCTATTATAAAGGATGTATCAGCTTGCCGATGTATCCAACGTTAACTGATGATGAATTAGAGCGTGTGATTGATGCGATAATAAAATATCATCATTCATAATGGATACCAAACAAAAAAATATATTCCTGCAAGAAGAAGCTGATGCTTGGTTTGATCGGAATATCAACTCGATCACTAAGTTTGATATTGAAAAAGACCCCGTTGCTTCAATGATAAATAAATATCAGATCGAATATACAGACTGTTTAGAGCTAGGTTGCTCGGCGGGTCACAGGCTGAATGGTTTGAAAAGTTTATTTCCAAAAGCAAATTATTTCGGAATAGATCCCTCTTCTAAAGCTATCCATTACGGGAAAACAAATTTTACCAATCTTGAATTAAAAATTGGAACCGCAGATGATCTTTTAGTATATGAGGCAGAAAAATTCGACTTAATCATTATCGGATTTCTCTTTTATGTACTGGATAGAAACTTATTATTCAGAACTATAGCTGAAATTGACCGGGTTTTAAAAAATAACGGCTTCATTATTTTGGTTGATTTTCAGGCCTTCAAACCTATGCGAGTAAAATATCATCATATTACCCAATTTGATGCTTTTTCATATAAACAACCTTACGAACGTATTTTTTCAAGCAGCTGCTTATATCATATGCTTGAAAAAAACACCTTGAGTCATGATCATGATTTTCATTTCGATTCATCTTCTAACTTTAAGGACCAATACTCGGTGACTCTCCTGAAAAAAAATATTCATATTGCATACGAGTAAGTTAATATTGGGAACTGCACAGTTTGGCCTTGACTATGGCATTAATAATTCAATCGGGAAAGTCAAGGAGGAAGATATTTTCTCAATATTAGACTTCTCTTTAGCACATGGAATAGATCATATAGATACTGCATCTGCTTATGGTAATGCTGAAGAGGTGTTGGGAAAATATTTTACAATAAGAGGCAACGATGCATTTAAAATAACAACTAAATTTTCCTTTGCCCAAAAAACAAGCTTAACGGAATGTCTTCACGATAGCTTACATAGGCTTTTGGTGAATGCTGTCGACACCATATTGTTTCACTCCTACAGTGATTATAAAATTTATCAAAACCAGCTTCCTGATTTTATTGCCAGTAACAAAAACAAGTATTTCAAACATATTGGTGTTTCCGTTTACACAAATGAAGAGATTGAAGGTTTGCTAGATGATTCAAATATTGATGTTGTTCAAGTCCCCTATAATCTACTTGATAACAACAATATCAGAGGGGAATTATTTTCACGTCTCAAGAGTAAGGGTAAAACCATACATGTTCGATCGGTTTTTCTGCAGGGGCTTTTCTTTATGAAGCCCGATGCATTTCCGATAAATTTAGCTGCATTAAAAGAACCCGTCCAAGCCTTAAACAACCTCTGCTTAGAATATAATTTAGATATGCGTGAATTGGCTTTGTCGTATATTATGCATAATCCATTGATAGATGGCATACTTATGGGGATTGATTCTCTTGATCAGTTACGTCATAATATAGCTTCGGTTAAAGAAGACCTTTCTGAAGAAATAATAAACAAAATAGAAGCTATAGCAGTATCCAACAAGCAGCTTTTAAATCTTTCTACATGGAAAATCCAAAAGTAATTATAGTTACACAAGCTCGGCTGGGCAGCACCCGATTTCCCGGTAAGGTACTAGAGCGGATTGGCAAAACAACCTTACTGGAATTTCATATTCAAAGATTAAAAAAAAGTAAGCATTTTTCTGATATCATCATCGCCACTACCCACGAAGAAGGAGTAGAAGCCATTGAACAAATTGCGCTACATGAAAATATAGTCTTATACAAAGGTTCTACAGAAGATGTACTGGATCGATTTTACCAAGCCGTTAAAGGAGAAAAGCCAGACTATATTGTTCGCTTAACTTCAGACTGTCCACTTATTGATCCGATATTGATTGACGAAGTCATTGAACTTACGTTGGAGCATAAATTAGATTATGCATCTAATACTTTATTAGAATTGTTCCCTGATGGTCAGGATATAGAAGTTTTTTCATGGAAGGCTCTTGAAACCGCATGGAATGAGGCACGATTGCCATCTGAAAGAGAACATGTAACTCCTTACATCAGAAAACATGCTGACTTTAATGGAGGGGTGCTGTTTAAAGCCATGAATTATGGTTCGGCCTTGAATTATAATCGTATTCGCATGACAGTAGATGAATCAAAAGATCTGGATGCAATAAAGATTCTGGTTGATAAGCTCGGGGCAGAAAAAGACTGGAAAACATACGCTGATTTTATAATAGATAATCTTCAATTATTCAATAATCAGCAAATCATTAGAAATGAGGGATATTTAAAATCCTTAAAAAAAGAAAATCAATAATATGGGTAAAGGACAAGAGCTATATAAAAAAGCAAAATCAATTATTCCGGGAGGGACTATGTTATTATCGAAGCGACCGGAAATGTTTCTTCCTGATCATTGGCCATCTTATTATGCTAAAGCAAAAGGTTGTAAAGTGTGGGATCTGGATGGTAAGGAATATATTGATATGACAATAATGGGAATAGGTACTAATACCCTGGGGTATGGTCATGAGGAAGTGGATGAAGCCGTTATGCAAACGGTGAGAAACGGGAATATGAGTACGCTTAATTGCCCCGAAGAAGTAGCACTTGCTGAAAAATTGATTGAAATAAACCCATGGGCGGACATGGTAAGATTTGCCAGAAGCGGCGGAGAGGCCAATGCAATAGCTGTCAGAATAGCCAGAGCTGCTTCCGGAAAAGATGGAATAGCTATATGCGGTTATCATGGATGGCACGATTGGTATTTGTCCACTAATTTAAATGAAGGGGATGGGCTTTCAGGTCATTTACTACCCGGATTAGAGCCGGCAGGTGTTCCAAAAAACTTAAAAAATACCGTATTTCCGTTCAGATATAATAATTACGATGAATTAGAAAATATAGTTAACACCAATAATGTGGGAGTAATTAAAATGGAAGTGGTTCGAAATTTTGGCCCTGAAAATAATTTTCTTCAAAAGGTAAGGGAATTGGCAACGCGTAAGAATATCGTTTTAATATTTGACGAATGCACTTCAGGTTTTAGAGAAACCTATGGGGGTATATTTAAAAAATATAACGTAGAGCCGGATATGGCCATGTTTGGGAAAACGATAGGTAATGGGTACGCACTGACCGCCGTAGTTGGGAAAAGAAGTGTGATGGAAGCAGCCCAGCGAACATTTATCAGTAGTACTTTCTGGACAGAACGAATAGGACCCACAGCTGCTTTTAAAACGCTGGAAGTAATGGATAGGATCAAATCATGGGAAATTATTACCGAGAAAGGCAAAAAGATGCAGAAGGGTTGGGAAAAAATTGCTGAAGAAAATAAATTATCTATCTCTATTGCAGGTATTCCATCACTAACTACCTATTCATTTAATTATAAGGATGCATTACAATACAAGACACTTGTGACACAGGAAATGCTAAAAAAAGGTTTTCTAGCGAGTACGAATTTTTATGCCTCTATTGCACATGAAAATTTACATTTTGATGCGTATTTTAACGCATTAAATGAAGTGTATATTCTTATCAAAAAGTGTGAAGATAAAGAAAAACAAATCGAGGAATTATTGGAAGGCCCTGTATGTCATGCAGGGTTCAAACGTTTAAATTAATGCAAAAAGAATATAAGATATTAAAAAAACAAAAATTTCAAAAAGGGCAATACGCTATTGTTCCCATCCGGTTGGAAGATCGTTATGACATTATGAAATGGCGTAATGAACAGATTTATCATTTACGACAACAAAATATTTTAACCAAAGAGGATCAAGACTATTATTTCAATTCAGTGGTCGCAGCGCTGTTTGACTTAGTCAATCCAAACCAGCTTTTGTTTTCATTTTTAAAAAATGAAGAATGTGTTGGCTATGGTGGCCTGGTGCATATAAACTGGTATGACAAAAACGCAGAGATCTCATTTCTAATGAACACCTCATTAGAAAAAGATCATTTCCATCAATTTTGGAAGACCTATTTATCTTTAATAGAAGAGGTTGCGTTTCAAGAATTATCATTCCATAAAATCTATACTTATGCTTATGATTTGCGTCCGCACCTTTATGATGTATTAGAAGAGTCAGGATTTAACAAAGAGGCGGTTTTAAAAGAGCATGTGTTCTTCGATAAAAGATTTATCAATGTAGTAATACATTCCAAGTGGAATAAAACATATGATTTGAGATTAGCTACATTGTATGATCTTGAAATAACATTCAAATGGGCTAATGATCCGGAGGTGAGGAGATTTTCAATTAACCAGCATCCTATCCTTTGGCAAGAACATCAGATTTGGTTTGAAAGAAAAATTAGTGACCCGTCATGCAGATACTATATTTTATCGAATAATAGCGAACCCCTAGGATCGATTCGGTTTGATATAGATCCATTGAATCATGCACAAATAAGTTATTTGATTGACCCCAGGTTTCATGGGAAGAAATTAGGTGTGGAATTATTGAAAAGAGGAATCGCACAATTAATCAAAGAAAATGAAAATATCCATTCAGTATTTGGATATGTTATGAGTGAAAATATCGCCTCAATAAAAACATTTGAGAAACTTTCCTTTGATAATGTAAATTCAGAAAATAATCTATTAAAGTTCAAAAAACAAATTACAAATGAAAATTGCTGATCATTTAATTGATGAGAACTCCGGCGTTTTTATCATTGCCGAGCTTTCAGCAAATCATAATGGCAGCCTCGAAGTTGCTTTAGAAACCGTAAGAGCCGCCAAAAGAGCTGGAGCCGATTGTATAAAACTGCAGACATATACAGCTGACACTATAACGATCAATTCAGATAAGGATGATTTTCTTATTAAAGGCACTATCTGGAACGGTAAAAATTTATATCAACTCTATCAGGAAGCTTATACTCCATGGGAATGGCATGCAGAGATCATGAAAGTAGCAAAGGAAGTAGGCTTAGTTTTTTTTTCTTCGCCATTCGACAAAACATCGGTAGATTTTCTAGAAAGTTTAGATGTGCCTGCCTATAAAATCGCATCATTTGAAATTACCGATATCCCACTGATCGAATATGTTGCATCGAAAGGAAAGCCTGTGATTATATCAACAGGAATTGCAACTCATGAGGATATTGAATTAGCGTTAGATGCTTGTTACCGAATGGGCAATAAAGAAGTGGCTTTATTGAAATGTACCTCCAGTTATCCTGCGCCCATCGAAGAAGCAAATATGATCATGGTTAAAGACATAGCTGCGCGATATGGTGTATTAACAGGCTTGTCTGATCATACTATGGGCGGTACCGTGCCGGTGGTTGCCACCTGCTTTGGGGCGAGAATCATAGAAAAGCATTTTATCCTCGATAGATCAATTGGTGGTCCCGATGCTTCCTTCTCCTTAAATGAAGGTGAATTTACTGACATGGTCAAAGCCGTCCGTGAAGCCGAGAAAGCCATCGGACTCGTAGATTATAACCTTACCGAAAAACAAAAAAAGGGAAGAGTTTTTAGTCGTTCTCTGTACGTTGTGGAAGATATAAAAGCAGGAGATATTGTTACAGAAAAAAATGTTAGAAGTATCCGACCAGGCTTTGGATTGCATCCAAAGTATTATGCATCTATATTAGGAAAAACTGTAAAACAAGACATGAAAGCCGGCACTCCTTTCCTGCTTGATCATATTTAGATGCGGTAGCATATAAACCAAATTGAGAACCATGAATGAATTAAATCGTGTAATAAAAGGTTTAAAAAATAAAAAAGTCGCTTTTTTTCACTCCCATATTTTATGGGCAAGTCATTTTGAGACTGACTTAGAACTTATTGATCTGTTAAATCAAGATCAGATTGAAATCTACAACTATGTTTGTGATACGGCTCTTAAAAACTGTGACCAAAATAAAAATGTAACACTTAGTCGTTGCGCCAGTTGTATAAAACGAAGGAAAACGGGACTGGCTTTAGTCGACAATATAAATGAGGTACAAATTCACATATCAAAAATACATTTTGATTTTAGACCAGATCTGACAGTACCTGAATTTCTCAATTTAAAATATAAAAATTTTGATGTGGGATATGCGGTATTATCTTCTGTGATACATATCTACAGAGATCCTTACATTAATATTAAAAAGCATTATCACTATATTAAACATCTTATTGAAACATCTATAGGTCTTTACGAATTCTTTATAAACGATTTGCAAACAAGAAAAATTGATCATGTATTTTTATTCAATGGAAGATTTGTATATACTAAAGCGCTGGTTAGGGCCTGTGAAAGCTTGAATATTAGCTTCCACTCCCATGAAAGAGGAAGCTCAATTAATAAGTTTATGCTTTTTGAGAATTCGCTCCCCCACAACCTTCAGTATCTTAATCATTTAATGAATATCAACTGGGATTCGCCCGAGGTTCCTACGCATACAAAAAAGAAAATTGCTGAAGATTTTTTTATTTCAAGAAAAAATGCTCAATCAAAAGATTGGCCCTCATTCGTCGAAAAACAAAAAATGGGGCTCTTGCCTGACCAGTGGAATGAAAACGCGCATAATATCGGAATTTTTTTATCATCAGAAGATGAATTTATTGCGGTTGGTGAATTCTGGAAAAGGCCTTTATTTAACAATCAAATTGATGGGATTACTTTTATTCTAGAAAATTTAAAATCAGAACATAAATTTCATTTTTATATTCGAATGCACCCTAACTCAATTAAAGCGGTCAAATTCAGAGAAAAAATAAGAGATTTTAAAAATAGCAATGTTACCATAATAGAGCCCGATTCGAAAATCAGTTCATATTCATTATTAATGGCCGTTGACAAAGTCATTACATTTGGATCTACCATAGGAATAGAGGCCACTTTTTGGGAGAAACCCTCCATTAATTTAGATAATGCATTATACTACGAACTAAATGCAACTTATAACCCCAAAGAAATAGATTCAATATTGCCCCTAATAAAAGATATAAATTTAAGTGCCAAACCCAAAGACACAACCTACAAGTATGGCTACTATTTCAATTCATTTGGATATGAGTATACAAACTATAAGCCGGCGGGCTTCTTCTCAGGAGCATTTAAGGGAGTCAATTTAAATTTTATTGAGGGGATAAATTTCAAGAACCTGTTTAAAAATAATAATGTCGATCAGCTTATTAAACTACTTGTAAAAAAAACAGGCCTTAGAGGAATTAAATAAATAACGAATAATGAAAAAAGTAATTTGCTTACTAATCATAGGCGATAAATATTTAAATGAATTTGAGCTAAGAAAAGAACACTTTGAAGCGTATGCAAAAAAAACAGATGCTGAGCTTAAAATAATTACCACGCCCCCGGATCCGACTTTTCATAGGTCTCTGCTGGTTCAAAAATTATTAATTCCAAAGCTGGTCATGGATTATGATCTCTGCTTATACCTGGATCTTGATGTCATTATAAATGATTCCGCACCATCTGTGTTTAATGAATTGCCGAGCGATAAATCTTTTGGCGCCGTTCTTGATCCTAGAGGCTCTACTGAATTTTTAAATACATGGAAAATCAAGAATGAAACAGTCGAAATGTATTTTTCAGCTCGCAATTTTCCATATAACTCTAATCTTGTAGGCAGCATCAATGGGGGCGTAATTCTTTTCAGACCTAAGCAGGTAGCAACACTTTTTGAAGAATATTATTTTTCCGGCCATAACCTAAAGTATAAAGAAATGGGCAGCTATGAGGAAGGGCCCATGGCTTATATTTCACAAAGCAATCAAATCTTCTTTCCCATAAATGCAAAATATAATACACAATTAATCTTTAAGATAAGAGGAACTGATGAAGGCAGAGCGGTTTTAAAAAAATCAAAACAACGTTGGCGCATATCCAGTAAAGGTGCCTCTAAAATACGTACCACTAAAGCATATAACGAATATGTAAATAAGATATTGGAAGAGAGTTGGATATTACATTTTGCAGGCGGCTTCCCCATGCCGGGCCAGTAAGGAATTTTAGATATTTTGATAAATAGTAAAATATTTGGAGGCGGACTGATTCCAGTCAAACTTCTGACATCTTTCTTTTAGTCTTTGTGACCTGTTATCGTCAAATTCAGCCAAACATTGATTGAGAACTTTTCTCATTTCCTCCGGGTCAAAGCTATTAAAATAGAATGCATCTTCACCGCCAATCTCAGGCAGAGAAGTATGTGTTGAAAGAATAATTGGTTTGCCAAAATACATAGCCTCTAATACCGGCAATCCAAAACCTTCTGCAATTGATGGAAAAACAAATACCTCACAATTTTGTAAATACCATCTTTTTTCACTTTCTGTAACGGCATGCGTAAAGCTTAATCGCCTTTCAACGCCATGATATTTTGCCTCCTCAATAATTTTATTGTAGTAGTTTTTATTATGTGTGATCCCGGAAATGATCAAATGAAAATTATTACCCACTAACAAAGATGGCAAAACATGAAAGTTCTTTTTATCAGTGATTGTACCAATTGTATATATGAATTTCTCGTTTGGAGCATTTGCAGGCCGTAACGCATGTATGGGTTCCGCAATATTGCAGCCATTATAGACAACGGTAGTAGGGGTATCCTTTAGGAGAAAATTATTCTTGATATCATTCAGAACAAAATTTGAAATAGCCACAATATGGTCAGCTCTGTCAATTTTATTCTGTAATTTTTTAATTTCTTTTTTCTTTTTATCATCTGTTTTTCTGTCCTCATGTAAAAAATTCAAGTCATGTATAGTCAGTAAGATTTTAATCCCTTTCCGATGTGGCATATATTGTGTTCCCTGATGAGCTGCATGCCAAATATCAAACGACTTGGTAAAAAGAGGAAGAAATTTATGAAAAGAATATTGGGATATGTAATTCGCCTTGTTCCCAAATATGCCAAAATCTTTTTTTCTGATATAATAGGATAGGTCAAATGCCTCTGGATTGTTTTTTTTTTGCAAAGCCATCCCTAATTGATAGCAAAAATGATATAATCCCGTATGAGGATATTTCATTCTTTCGCAGTCCAGGATAATTCTTCTCATCTTTAGTTATAAGATTCTACCCTACTTTTTGCAGAATAGTGAGTTTTTTATAAATCCCATCCTCATTCTCAATCAGATCTATATGCTTGCCACGCTCAATAATCCTCCCGCCCTGCAACACGATGATCTCATCTGCATCCTGAATAGTACTTAACCGATGCGCAATTACAAGTGTTGTCCTACCTTTCATTAAATTGGTTAAAGCTTCCTGTACCAGTTTCTCTGATTCTGTATCCAGCGCAGATGTCGCTTCATCCAAAATTAAGATCTCCGGATTTTTAAATACAGCACGCGCAATACTTAATCGCTGTCTTTGGCCACCCGAAAGCCGCACACCTCTGTCTCCAATATTTGTATAATACCCGTTTTCTGTGTTGATGATAAAGTCGTGAGCATTGGCAATCTTTGCAGCTGCCATTACATCCTCAAGGGAAGCATCCGGTTTACCCAATGCAATATTGTTGAAGATCGTATCATTAAACAACATGGTATCCTGCGTTACAAAACTCATATGACTTCTTAAAGATTCCATCTTGTATGCGCGGATATCCGTACCGTCGATGGTAATGGAACCACCTTTCACATCATAAAAACGTGGAAGCAAATCAGCTAAAGTAGATTTGCCAACACCCGATGGACCAATCAGTGCAACCGTTTTTGCTTTAGGCAATACAAAAGAGATATCTTCTAAAATAATTTTATCTGAATACCCAAATCGAATATTTCTAAATTCAATCTTATCATTAAATGCTCTCAGTTCTTTAGCATCTGCACGATCTTCCACTTCAACAGGCGTATCGATCACCTGTAAAATTCTTTCCCCCGCTGCTTGTCCGCGCTGTATATTGGCAAAGGCAACGACCATCGCCTTGGCGGGCCTGATGACTTGAGAAAAAATCGCCAGAAACGCAATGAAGGCTCCTGGAGACAACCCGGCTCCATTTTTATTTTGCAAGATCATGCTTCCTCCATAAATCAGGATCGCTGTTACCACGGCAACACCCGACACCTCAGAAAAAGCCGGAGCAAGTTCTTTTTTGGCAAAACTTTTTAAAATCGTTTTTCGGTAATGATCATTTTCAGCACGAAAGCGGTTAATCACAAATCGCGTGGCATTAAATGATCGTATGATTCGCATACCCATCAAAGTTTCATCAATCATCGTGAGCATTCTTCCGGCAGATAACTGCGTTTCCTGTGCCTCTTTCTTTAAACGCTTGGTCACAAAAGCAATTCCCAACGCCGAAACAGGTATGATGATCAATGTAAAAAGTGTGAGTTTGGTTGAGATTAAAAATAAGGCGATGAAATAAGCTATGATCAGATATGGTTGTTTAAAAATCACATCAATCGCACTCGAAGCTACAGCCTCAATCTCATATACATCTGAATTCATACGCGAGATCAGATCTCCCTTATGTTCTTTGGTGAAATACCCAATATGTAAATGATTCACTTTCTCATAAATGGCTTCGCGGATATTTTTTACAAGCAAGGTTCTTGCCTTCACCATCTTCCGATTGGCAAAATATGTAAAGAGGTTTGTACATAGCACCGCAATCACTACCACAGCAGCAATAAAATATAAGGCATGTAAAGGATTGTTGTCCTTTAATTGAAATAAGGTATAATTAAAGTAATCAATAAAAAAATCCTTACTGAATTCAAAAGAAGGTGCGGCGCTATATTTAGCTGCATCCAATCCTGAATCAGACTGGAACAGAAAGTTCAAAAGGGGAATGATCAGCGTAAACTGAAATACATTAAAAAAATTAGCAGCAAGCGTAAGCAAAAAAAAGGGCACTAGAAAGCGACCGAAAGGTCGCATATAGTTCAATAACCGCAAATATGTCTTCATCTAAAATACCCGGTGAATTTTTGGTTGATTTCCGGAAGGCCAAAGTTACTATTTATCGAACCTATCTGCCTCCATTTATTCCTTTCTTCGTAAATAATTCACTACCGAAGCGCTTACCTTTGCAGCCTCATCATGAACAGGCTTCCACATATCGCACTGGTTGGTAATCCTAATAGCGGAAAGTCGTCTCTGTTTAACGTGTTGACCGGCCTGAATCAGAAGGTAGGTAATTTCCCCGGAGTGACCGTTGAAAAAAAATCGGGGAAATGTAAATTAGATGCCGACACGAACGCTGAGATCATTGACCTGCCCGGCTCTTATAGTTTGTACCCACGCCGTTTAGATGAATGGGTGGCCTATGAGGTCCTTATGGAACAGGACAAAGACCTGAAGCCTGATATCGTGCTGGTTGTGGCAGATGCCTGCAATCTGAAAAGAAATCTGCTCTTTGTATCCCAACTGATCGATCTGAAGATCCCTACGGTTCTCGCCCTGACCATGCTGGATGTGGCCGCAAAAAAACAAATTAGGATACAAACCACCGAATTACAAAGAGCGCTTGGCATCCCTGTGATCGAGATCAACCCCCGTAAAGAAAGCGGAATAGCTGCGTTGAAAAAAGCACTGGTATCTGTACATAAAGGCATGTATAAGCCACCGGCTTTTGATTTTATTAATAACAGGTCTTTAGCGCCCGGAGGAATACAAAAGATCAAACAGATCTTTCCTTCCTTAAGTGATTATGCAGCGATTCACTATCTGATACATTATAAAAAATTTGAAGGCGCAGAGGATAAAAAAAATAAAATTGAAGCAATCATTCAGCAGGAGAATATTAATGCTACCCGTGTTCAGGCAGATGAGATTATTCAGCGATACAAACGCATTCAAACCATACTTCAACTCGTAGTTACGCAAACAGCTATCGTTCCCAAAGAAATGCTGTCAGAAAAAATAGATAAACTTCTGCTTCATAAAAGCTGGGGTTACGTAATCCTTCTTTCTGTTTTATTTCTCCTCTTTCAAAGTGTATTCTGGATTGCTGAATATCCGATGAGTTTTATCGAGAACAGTTTTGTGTGGATCGAAGAGTGGTTTACTCCCTTGCTGGCTGTAAATCAATTGACCCATCTTTTTCTGCAAGGGGTATTGCCAGGCTTAAGCGGTATTTTGGTTTTTGTTCCTCAGATCATGATATTATTCGGACTGATCGGTCTTCTGGAAGAAACCGGTTATATGGCGCGTATCAGTTTTCTTTCCGATAAAATCATGCGCAAAGCAGGACTCAATGGCAAAAGTGTGATGCCTATGATCAGCGGATTCGCCTGTGCCGTACCCGCCATCATGAGCGTTCGCAATATCGAAAGCCAAAGAGAAAGGCTCCTCACTATTCTCGTTACACCCCTCATGAGTTGCAGCGCACGACTTCCTGTGTATACCATTCTTATTGCGCTTGTCGTCCCCGGAGAATATATTTTCGGGGTATTAAGTCTACAAGGACTGGTAATGATGGGATTATATCTGTTTGGTATTCTGATGGCACTTCTTGTGGCACGCATTGCAAAGATTTTCATCCAAATTAAAGAGAAGAGTTTTTTTGTACTGGAACTCCCGCTTTATAAAACACCCCGCTGGAAAAATATCGGATATACGATGATCGAGAAGGCAAAGATCTTTATAATTGATGCCGGTAAAATCATTATGATCATTAGTTTGTTGCTGTGGTTTCTCAGCAATTATGGACCCGCTACACAAATGGAATCCGTACATCAACAATATAAACAACGAATAGAGCAAAATCCTGCTCAAGCTGAATCGCTTAAAAAAGAAGAACAAGCTGCATTACTTCAGGTTTCTTATGCCGGACAGGCAGGAAAAATCATTGAGCCCATCATCAGGCCGCTGGGTTACGACTGGAAGATCGGTATTGCGCTTATCACCTCCTTTGCAGCTAGAGAAGTATTTGTAGGCACGATGGCGACCTTGTATTCTGTAAACGGAGAAGATGATGCATCAACCCTTAGAGAAAAAATGCAAACTGCGACATGGCCCAATGGCAATAAAGTATATACACTTGCCTCAGGAGTATCATTAATGCTTTTCTATTTACTCGCCATGCAATGTATGAGTACACTGGCAGTTGTAAAAAGAGAAACGAATAGTTGGAAATGGCCGATGATTCAATTAGCGTATATGACAGCACTTGCCTACTTAATCAGTTTTGCTGCATATCAGATATTAAGTTGATAATTTTTTCAGTCCTCCCCCTGCACCCTCCCGAAAGGGTTCGGGACAGGCTCTCCAAAGGGGGACACATTCTAAATCACTTCTTTCATCTTCCTTCCTTCCAATCTGTAAAATCACTGTCTTCCCATGTATCGGAACCCGCATGGGTACCGGGAGTGATATGAAAATAAATATGATTAACTCCTTTGAGTTCGAGAAGATTTAAAGAAGCAAAAGATAAAAATGATTCGGCACCTTCATTACCCATTTCATCCGTCAACCATTTTTCATTTTGTAAGCCTACAATTAATGTATCTGCTCTTTGTCCACTTACAAACAAAGCAGCCTCCGGCCAGAGTTTATGAATGCCATTGATGAGTGGCGCAGCATTATCTATTGAATCTTCCGGTGTAAAAATTCGGGTGCGAATATTTTTTTCAGCATCAACCGACCAAATAATGATCGTATCACGATCACTCCAAACCGGGACTTCATTTTCTTCTCCGCCCACCTCTTGCTGATTACAATTACAGGAAAGAAAAAAAGAGAAGACGGTTACATATAGAAGGAGGCGCATAATCATATTGTAATTTAATACAAATTGTTAAAATGTTTCACTCCTCAAATAGACTGCAATCTGCCTCTGAAATTTTGCGTTAACCATCAAATGGCCGTTGACTGACCATAACCCATCGTACCTAATTCACCGGCTAGTCTGTGATAACCACTACTACAATAGAGAAAGCCGGCTTAAAAGCCGGCTCCATCTGTTTGATCATTCAACTCACATAAGATTAAAAACGATCGAGATTCATCACCTTATTCCATGCCGCAACAAAATCATGTGCGAATTTTTCTTTGGCATCATCCGAAGCATATACTTCCGCAATGGCCCTTAATTCCGTATTTGATCCGAAGATCAGATCCACGCGTGTTGCAGTCCACTTTACAGCACCACTCACTCGATCTCTTCCTTCAAATAAGTGTCTGCTTTCGTTGGGAGATTTCCAGGCAGTATTATAATCAAGCAGGTTGACGAAATAATCGTTGCTTAATGTACCCGGATGATCGGTAAATACCCCATGTGCCGACTGATCATAATTGGCATTCAGTACACGCAACCCACCTACTAACACAGTCATTTCAGGTGCGGTAAGTGTAAGTAGTTGTGCTTTATCGATCAAAATCTCTTCCGGTAATGCCTTGGCTTGTTTGCCATAATAATTGCGGAATCCATCGGCCTTGGGTTCTAACACAGCAAATGATGGAACATCCGTTTGATCCTGTGTCGCATCAGTACGACCAGGTGTAAATGGAACGGTAACATTGAGTCCAGCATTTTTTGCAGCTTGCTCAATGGCAGCAGCACCACCTAATACAATGAGATCCGCTAATGAAACGGCTTTGCCAGATTGCGAGGCATTGAAAGATTGCTGAATCTTTTCTAAAGCATCCAATACTTTAGATAAAGATGCAGGATGATTCGCTTCCCAATAACGCTGGGGAGCGAGACGAATACGTGCGCCATTCGCACCACCACGTTTATCAGAGCCTCTGAAAGTAGAAGCAGAAGCCCATGCAGTAGTTACTAATTCAGCAACCGATAAACCGGAAGCAAGAATCTGAGCTTTTAAAGATTTAATATCTGCCTCATCGATTAGTTTATGTGTTACCGCTGGTACAGGATCTTGCCATATCAATATTTCTGAAGGCACTTCGGCGCCGAGGTAACGCGCGCGCGGACCCATATCTCTGTGAGTAAGCTTAAACCACGCGCGCGCAAAAGCATCTGCAAATTCTTCAGGATGCTCATAAAAACGGCGTGAAATTTTTTCATACGCAGGATCTATACGCAATGCCAAATCTGTTGTCAGCATCATGGGCGCATGCTTCACCGAACTATCATGTGCATCCGGCACCGTTCCAGCACCAGCACCCCCCTTCGGAGTCCACTGCTGCGCACCGGCCGGACTCTTCGTTAATTCCCACTCATATCCAAACAGATTCTCAAAATAATTATTACTCCACTTCGTAGGTGTTGTCGTCCATGCACCTTCCAGTCCACTGGTGATAGTATTCACTCCATTCCCGCTTCCCAGTGTATTCTTCCAGCCTGTTCCCTGCTCTTCAATGCTCGCCGCTGCCGGCTCGCGTCCTACATACTTCCCGGGATCTCCGGCCCCATGCGACTTCCCGAATGTGTGTCCACCTGCAATCAGCGCAACAGTCTCCTCATCATTCATCGCCATCCTTCCAAATGTTTCACGAATATCTCTGGCTGCTGCAATAGGATCAGGATTTCCGTTAGGTCCCTCCGGATTTACGTAGATCAATCCCATCTGCACCGCACCCAATGGATTTTCGAGTTCACGATCACCACTATATCTTTTATCTCCCAGCCATTCTGTTTCCGATCCCCAGTAAATATCTTCTTCAGGTTCCCATATATCTTCTCTCCCTCCTGCAAAACCAAATGTTGCAAAGCCCATCGACTCCAACGCAACATTACCGGTCAATATCATTAAATCCGCCCAGGAAATTTTATTGCCATATTTCTTTTTCACAGGCCAAAGCAATAATCTTGCTTTATCCAGATTGGTATTGTCAGGCCAGCTGTTCAATGGAGCAAATCGTAATGTACCGGATCCGGCACCCCCTCTTCCATCAGCAATACGATAAGTACCTGCACTATGCCAAGCCATACGAATGAAAAACGGACCATAATGTCCATAATCTGCCGGCCACCACTCTTTGGAATCCGTCATCACTTTCAAGATGTCTTTTTTCAACTCAGTGAGATCAAGCGATTGAAACGCTTCCGCATAATTAAACCCTTTATCCATCGGATTGGATAAGGAAGATTGCTGACGAAGAATATTCAGCTTTAACTGATTGGGCCACCAATCTCTGTTGCTCGTTCCACTACCGGCTACTTTCGTAACGGCGCCACCTGAAAAGGGACATTTGCTTTGTTCGTTTTTTTCCATATACCTAATTTTTAGAATGATTTTTGGGGGCCGTAAAAGTACACCAATATGAGGATATGAAATGCCCATAACGAAAATTCGATACCAACAGGAATGAATATTTTAAGGGCATAACATATGACATTTAAAACTATCAAAAAAATACATATGAAACGAATGACTGTTGTCATTAACCGATTGCCTGCCCCTCAAAAGATTCAACAGAATGGATGGCAGAAGGACAGAATACAGCATTATCCTCAAACAAATCATGAATTGCCTGAGTCATTATTGATGCAGCCTGTGCTACCCATGTTTTCATCTTATCTGTGCAATCAGGATGTTGAGTGATATATGCTTTTAATCGAGTGAGATCAAACTGATCGGCATAAATGCCTGCTCCACATGATGCCGCATCCCGAGCATTACACCATTGCTCAAAATGATTTTCCACCGGCACCATCATCACCGGTTTACCCATATACATGGCTTCACAAACTGATTCAAAACCTGCCGTGGTAACTAAAGCCGCTGCATTGGCCATATAGTATAAAAACTTTCTGTCATCCAGCGAATGAAAATGCAGTTTTTCGGAATAATCCCATTTTCCTTTCACAGCAGGACTATCCGTAAAACAATGAATCTCGGTTTCGGGATATTGCTTATGCCAGTCGATGATATTCTTCATATAACCGGCATTAACAAGATATACAAGTATATATTTCCCTTTAAAGATTTCCTGCTGCGCAATTTCCTTTCTCAGCAAAGGAGCACATACTTTAATCCGATCATGCTCCATGCGTTGCATAGGATAAAAAGATAATGCCAGTAAGGTTTCTGATCGGAAAGCGGTAAGCCTTGTATAAAATTTTATCAACCACCGACCTCGCTTATTGCTTTCTTCAGGAAAAGAAAAATCAGGATGCAGATATAAATACTGATGCGCGACGGAAATCACCTTAACGGGTAAAGCATAAAAAGCCGATGCAATTCCAACCAAGGGTTCATAAAAATTTAGAAGCACATCCGGACGATGATTATGAATTACATCGCGTATAAAACCAATACTATGATAGTATTTTCTGAGATTTTTTAAAGCATGAAGAATACTTCGCTTAACAGAAATAGCACGATTATGTTTGTCCTTAACAAAATGCGGACTGTTCATAATTACAACCGGCGCCTTGATACGCGTCTTTACAAATGCAGGTACTTCTTTATGCTTGTTTGAACCTATAATGACAGCACTCACGATATGTCCTTGTGCAATCAGCATTTCATAAGTAGCGATTGCCTGCGTGAGATGACCTCTCCCTTCTCCCTGAACTACAAAAACAAATTTTTTTACAGTCATACTATTATAATTACGCTGAATAGACAATGGCCTCTTGCTCATAATTTACCTCCGTTGAAGCAGAATTTTCATTGTCTATATAAACGGACTGCTGTTGTCTTAACCAATCGGCATAATAAATCACCTCCCATCTGCCTTCATGTGTTTCCGCGAGTACACTCATCGTTTCTACCCAGTCGCCACTATTGAGATAATGAATATCTCCGATTATTTTATCTGCAGCCTGATGAATATGTCCGCAAATAACTCCTTCGCATTGATTGGCTTTCGCCACTTCACATAACTGCTCTTCATAGTCAGAAATAAAAGAAACGGCCGTTTTCACTTTGGCTTTCACTACCTGTGAAAGAGAATAATAAGGAAGTCCCTTTTTTAAACGATATAGATTGTAATAACGATTTACCCAAAGCAAAAAAGTATATCCGATATCGCCCAGCTTTGCCAGCCATTTTAAATTTGTAGTGATGCTGTCGAAAATATCGCCATGCACCACATAATATTTTTTTTCACTACTGTTGAGAATATGAAACCGCTTGATCACAAATTGCCCAAATGCAAAAGGCAAGATCTCATCTAAAAAATCATCATGATTACCACGCAGATAGATGATGCGCGTATTATACTTATGCATATACTTCATAAGCATGCGAAAGAATTGCGTATGCTTTTTCTTCCATTCGCCCGACTTACGCAACTGCCATCCGTCGATAATATCTCCGTTAAGAATAAGCGTATCGCAGCGATGTTCAGATAAAAAGTTCGTCAACTCCTTGAAGCGGGAATTCGTAATCCCTAAATGCAAATCAGATAGTACGAGCGTCTTGTAATGCTTTTTCACTTGCTGAGTTTTTCAAAACTCCCAAGTGAATGTTAAGCAAATGTTTCTTTAGTATGAAAATATTTTAAACAATTGGGGGGGTATACATTCATAGCCGGGGTTTAAACCCCTAGCTATTTTGAATACAATAATAATATATCACTCTCCTGGTTATTAACCTACAACTTTCAACTTACAACATCCTTAATACCCCATCAGTTGTTCAATAGTTTCTTCCAAACGCGATTTAGCTAAAAAGTTTTGCTCCAAAGTAGTATGAAAAGGTATAGGCGTATCCAGTGATGCACAACGCAATACCGGCGCATCCAGATATTCAAAACAATGTTCGGCAATCCAGGCAGCGATCTCACCGCCAATGCCACCGATCAAAGTGTCTTCGTGTAAAATCAATACCCTTCCTGTACGCAATACGGAAGAACGAATCGCTTCGTAATCGAGTGGGGCGAGTGTACGAAGATCCAGTATATCGATAGAAATTTCAGGATGCGCTGCGGCATAATCTTCTGCCCAGTGTACGCCACTACCATACGTGATAATGGATATCTCTTCTCCGACACGGACTTGTCTTGCCTTCCCAATCTCAATCATATAGCCCTCATCGGGCACTTGCCCCACCACACTTCTGTACAATGCTTTATGCTCAAAGAACATCACGGGATTCGGATCATAAATAGAAGCTAGCAACAATCCCTTTGCGTCAATAGGATTGGAAGGATATACTACTTTCAAGCCCGGTACTTTTGTAAACCAAGCCTCATTGCTCTGACTATGAAAAGGTCCTGCACCCACACCACCACCGGTAGGCATTCTTACCACCACATCTGCATTCTGTCCCCAGCGATAATGAATCTTCGCTAAATTATTTACGATCTGATTAAAACCTACACTTACAAAATCGGCAAACTGCATCTCCACCATCGACTTCATCCCTTCAAGACTCAATCCAAGTGCCGCACCAATAATTGCGCTTTCACAAATGGGTGTATTTCTCACACGGGCTTTTCCAAACTCCTGTACAAAACCTTCTGTTATTTTAAAAGCACCACCATATTCTGCAATATCCTGCCCCATCAACACAAGATTCTCATATTTATGCATAGCCACATGCAAACCTTCCTTGATGGCATCGATCATTCTTTTTTCAGAACTCACTCCTGCATAAGAATAATGTAAGGAAGCATTGTCAATAACAGGAATACCTGAAGCATAAACAGAAACCGGCTGATACACCGCATTAACTTCATCCTTTGTAACAGGAATCACCGGCGCTGCATCAAACCCAATTTTCAATTCAGATTCGATAAGTATTTTATTTTCATTTCTGATTTCTTCTACCTGTGAGGCAGTTAATACCCCCATCTGAATCAGATAGTTTTCATAATTCGTTACGGGGTCTTTCTTTCCCCATTCGTCAAATAAATGAGCCGGCACATATTTGGTACCGCTGGCCTCTTCATGTCCGCGCATGCGAAAGGTCATGCATTCTATGAGATAGGGCTTCTGATTTTCTATGCAATATTTGCGAACTCCCTCAATTGTATCCAGCACCGTGAGGATATTATTCCCATCGATGCGAATACCTTCCATACCATATCCGTTCGCACGATCCACCAAAGATTCGCAACGATATTGTTCATTGACAGGCGTGCTCAATCCATACCCGTTATTTTCAATGATGAAGATGACCGGCAGATCCCAAACGGCTGCCACATTCAGTGCTTCATGAAAATCTCCCTCGCTGGTACCTCCTTCTCCGGTAAATGCAAGGGCTACTTTTTTATGATCATTTAATTGGTACGACAAAGCAGCTCCATCAGCCAGTGCAAGTTGCGGGCCTAAATGAGAGATCATGCCGCAAACAAAATGTTCTTTGCTTCCAAAATGAAAACTTCTTTCTCTTCCATTACTGTATCCTTCCTGATTGCCCTGCCATTGCATGAACAATTTATGTAAAGGCATTTGTCGCGTAGTAAATACGCCCAGATTACGATGCAACGGAAAGATCCATTCATCGGACTGCATGGCAAGCGTTGCACCGACAGCAATCGCTTCCTGCCCAATACCGCTGAACCATTTGCTGATTTTTCCCTGACGTAACAATACCAGCATTTTTTCTTCGATCATTCTGGGATAGAGAATAGATCGGTAAATATGTAAAAGCTGATCGTTGGTATATTGTTTTCTGTCGAAATACATAGAAAGTGATTCAGGATTCAGACTGCGTTTTATTTGACTTTACCATTTTATGAACAAAAGCATTGGTGATCGATAAACAAATGCTGAATAATAGCGCATATAAAAATCCATCCACCTTAAACCCTCCTACAAAATGAGCATCTATTAAAATGATAAAGGCGTTGATGACAAACAAAAACAAGCCCAATGTGAAGACGGTGGCAGGTAAAGTCAATATGATCAATACGGGCTTCACTACATAATCAAGGAGTGATAAAACGAAAGCAACCAGTAAGGCTGTAAAAAAAGATTGCACATGTATGCCGGGCAAGATGGATGCCAAGATAAATACATTCACTGCCGTTACGAGTATTTTGAGAAAGAAATTCATGTATGCAAGCAATTCCGGTGGAAAGCTATTACTTATTTTTGATATTATATCAATCCTATACGACTACAAGTTCATAAAAATCTTCAGGTCTGAAATATTTATTAGCCAGCGCTTTGAGTTCACCCGATGTTGCGGTTTTAATCGCTTCTACCGAACGATAAAAATGGTTCTCATCCAGTCCGTGCAAAATAATATTTTTCCATCTGGCGATGATATGAAAGGGGCCGTCTAGATCTCCCAATAGAGAGCCCATCATATAATTTTTGACCAGTTGCAATTCTTCCTCATCAGGCTCTTCATCACAGAGTAATTGCATTTCATGATACACTTCTTTGATGGTCGCCTCGCAAACATCTCTGCCTGCCTCCGTGGAGATCATCCAGGCAGAGCCCTGCAGATGATTTTGAAGATAGCTGTAAATACCATAAGTATAACCTTTATCCTCTCTGATGTTGCTCATCAAACGCGAACCAAAAAAGCCGCCAAATAATGAATTTAAAACTTGCACTTTAGGAAAGTCAGGATCTTTTCGTCCGGGAAAAGATCTTGCCATACGAATAGCACCTTGCACACCATCCACATCATTAGTGATCCTATATTTCTTTTCTGCGGCAGGTTGAAAAGCAATCGGGTTGCGACTCGTGATGCGCGGTTGTAAGGGAAGGTCACCGAAATATTGATTCATTTGCTGTTCGAAATTATCTGGCAACTTTCCTGCAGCAAAAATGATACAATGTCCTTTACGATAATAGCGATCATAAAATGCAAGCAACTGATCTCTTTCAATATGATCATAATCTTCTAATCGACTATAGATGCCGTAAGGATGTTGTTCTCCATACACATAGGCATCAATCAACTGGCTCGCCACAAAATCGCATTTCTTTAAGTTGACCTGTAGTTTTTGTATGGAATTTTTACGATAGATCGCAAGTTCTTCTTCTGGGAAAGTTGCATCCGTTATCATCTCTCTGACTACAGGTAGCAAATGATCGAGTTGCTTAGTAGGTGTATGTAAGCTGATGGTGGCCGTTTCATTATAACAGGTTCGGTTCAAAAAAGAACCGTAATACTCAAAATGCTCATTGATATCAAACGCCGTTTTATGTGTGGTTCCATTCTTTAGAAGGAAGTTTGTCGTAGCAGCGATCTTTTTGTGTTCATCGTACCAGTTTCCGGCATCAAATACCCATTCCAGACTCATCACTTCCTGGGTATCTGCCTGTACAGTAATCACTTCCACTCCATTCTTCAGCACATATCTTTCATAAGGCTTTAGTTGAAGTTCGAAATCCGTTGCATCAATGATTTGCGGAGCTTGTTGACGGTTCATATTTTTAAATCAGTAAAATAATGGTGAGAAAATACTTGGATTACTAAGCACTAATTCAAAGCACGATAATAAAGCGTGTTGGATTGTCCGGGACTGAAGATTTTTTCTGCTTCCGATCTTAATTCTTCTACTGTTACGGACTGATATTTTTCCAACTCTTCATTCATTAGATTGGCATTGCCCAATAATTCGTAATAAGCCAGACTGGCGGCTCTGCTCATAATGCTCATATCTTCAAAAAGAATCGTGCTTTCTGTTTTATTTTTCACTTTCGTCAATTCTTTATCATCGACTTTATTCGCGACCATTTTTTCTATTTCTTCATTTACCGCTTGTTCTGCAAAATCAAACGAGATTCCTTTAATGAGTTTTCCTTCTACCGTTAATAAACCCGAATCCGTACTTCCAAAATGATAGCAATCAAGATTACTGAAAAGTTGTTTTTCCTTGACGAGTTTTTGATACAAGCGCGAAGAAGCTCCTCCGCCAAGAATATCAGTAATGAGATCGGTTACATAATATCCTCTTTCCAGTCGGGATGGCATATGCCATGTTTTATAAAAGGCATCCAACGGTACATTGGCACTAATCTCTTTTTGTCGGGCTTCCTGCTGTGCCGGCTCTTGGAGAATGTTTCGGATATATTTTTCACCGGAAGGAATGGAACCAAACCATTTCTCAACGAGCGGCAGCACTTCAGCTGTTTTTACATTGCCGGCCACCACCAGAATGGCATTAGCAGGTGTATAATGTTTGAAGAAGAATTTTTTGACATCCTCCAGTGTGGCATCTTCCACATGTTTCAACTCTTTCCCAATCGTCATCCAGCGGTAAGGATGCACTTTATAAGCCAGTTCGCGCATGGTATGCCATGCATTGCCATACGGTTTATTGATGTAATGCTCTTTGAATTCTTCACATACCACTTTGCGTTGCACTTCCAGACTTTTTTCACTGAAGGCCAGACTTAACATACGATCACTCTCCAGCCAT
>JBKCGY010000037.1:0-21164 GCA_046303015.1 Bacteroidota bacterium
ATATTTATAGAATTATTTATCTCTTTGTAAAGATGCTTGTTTTGGTTACCGGTATTTTGCGGCGCCATCCTTAATGATGTTTTTGGCTGTCTGAAAACTAAGATATGTGTTTTATATATAATATGTAAAAAAGAATGATGCATGTTGTTGGTGGATGGTTCTTTGTTACTGGTTTTAATAACGCACTCTTCAGATTTTCAGCCTACAACCCCTAACCTTCAACCGTCGTTCCTTGGGGTGAGTACCCACCCGGCCATCAGGCACCAACCACCAACCCACAACTAAACAACCTCCCCCACAGCCTACCGCTCATCATAATTTTAGTACTATGTATTACATAGTACAATGTTTTGTATTAGCTTTGTTTCAGATTTTGATTAATAACAGCAGAATCCTATTAATATGAACATAGAAAACACAGAAAGCCAGATGCGAAAAGGGGTGCTCGAATTCTGCATCCTCTCGATCATCCGCCGCGGCGAAGCCTACCCCAGCGATATCATTGATGAAATGAAAACCGCCGGGATCCCCCTCTTCGAAGGAACCCTCTACCCCCTGCTCACCCGCCTTAAAAACGCTGGTCTGCTGTCTTACCGCTGGGTGGAAAGCCAAAGCGGCCCGCCCAGAAAATATTTCTCCCTCACCGATTCCGGCGCCGCCTTTTATCATCAACTGAAATCTACCTGGCATGAAATGGTAGCATCAGTCAATATGGTTACAAACAACAACACAGATAACCAAGATCATCCTTCAATTCCATAAAAAACTCTTTTTTTACCGCACAGTAATGTGAAAAAATTATACAAATGAAAAAAGTTATCAATATCAATTTAAAAGGCAGAGTGATCCCCATCGAAGAAACCGCTTTCGACTTACTGCAAAACTATATCGAGAAACTGCGCCTCTACTTCCGGGAAGAAGAAAGTAAAGATGAAATCATCAGCGATATAGAAGACCGCATCGCTGAAATTCTGGAAAAAGAAATCAAAAAAGGATCGGCCTGTATCACGGATGAAAAAATTGAACAGACCATTGGCATCATGGGTAAAGTGGAAGACTTTATTCAAATGGATGAAAGAAGCGAAAGCCCTTCCACGCATGAAATCCCCTATAAAACCCAGGAAAAACAAGGCTTATTCAGAAATACCAACGATAAAGTGTTCGGTGGTGTATGCAGCGGACTGGCTCACTCGTTGAAAATTGACCCGGTTGTGTTAAGAATTTTATTTGTTCTTTTTGTATTAGGATGGGGAACGGGTATCCTGCTTTATATCATCCTTTGGCTGGTGCTTCCGGAAAGATCCATGGTCCAGAATATACAAAAACGCTTCTTCAGAAACCCCGACAGCAAGGTTTTTGGCGGTGTGGCCGGCGGTATCGCCTCCTATTTTAATATTCCTGTGTGGATTCCCAGACTCGTTTTCCTGCTTCCTTTACTAAGCGGCTTTCTGGCTGATGAGCTGCCTTTTATCATCATTGGCGGTGGCTTCGGTGGAAGTTTTGTATTGGCCTATCTGCTAACATGGATGTTTGTTCCACTCGCCTCCACTCCTACGGAAAAAATGCAAATGCGTGGCGAAAAGATTGATATTCAAAGCATTACGAATTCGGTAAAAAAAGAAGTGGAAGATATTAAGCTTCGCTCGGGAGAAATGGGCGAAAAAATTAAAGCGGGCGCCAGCCGTGTGTCGGAAGAAATCCGATCCAATACAGGAAGCCGGGTATTGCAGGTGTTGGCCGGACTGGTAAAAGTCTTTGCACTCTTCTTGGGCGGACTCTTTGCCTTCGTTGCTATGATTATTGTGGGCGCCCTACTCGTCGTATCTCTGGTTTCTTATCCTGTTCATGATTTTGTTTTCACAGAGCCTCTACAAAAGATTAGTTTCTGGGGCATGCTCTTCCTGTTTTTTGTAATCCCTTTTATTGGGTTAATCATTTGGTTTTTACGGAAGCTTTTCGGACTGAAGCAGAATAAATTCTTATCACTCGGCCTTGGCTCCCTTTGGTTTCTGGGCTGGATTTCCTTGTTTTTGTTTGCCTCTTCTGTGGGGAAAGATTTTACATTCGAGCGGTCGGTTCAGTCATCAGCTTCAAACAGCATTCCCAACCCAAGCACCCTTCTTGTTAAAGTAGGCGCTGAACCTATCACATATAGCGACAACTATTCCTGGCTAAATCTGGATGGAGCGGGCTTCGATATCAGCGAAGACAGTATGAAATATAATAATGTATCTATAAAAGTTGAAAAGGCCGCCGACAGTAATTATAGTGCCAATATTATTAAATATAGTTTCGGAAAAACAAAGAAAATTGCTGAAGAGCGGGCTGGAAAAATATTATTCAATGCTTTTTTTAAAGACAGTACACTCTTGATGGAGAATGGAATCGGGATTGATAAAAAAAGCGGTTTCAGAGGACAAAGAGCGGAGGTTATCATTGCTGTACCCATTGGTAAAAGAATCATTTTTGATGAGAATATTTCGGACGCCTATAGTGCATTTGAAATCAAAACAAGAAAGGGTAAAAGAGAAAGAGACGCAGATATCATTGAGCACGACTTTGAATTTGAGGTGGGCGTACCGTATATCATGACGGAAAACGGGCTAATTCTTGAAGGAGGGGTTCCTTCAATCAAAGAAAAGAAGCCGGTAAATGAAGTTATTAAAACCGAAGACAAGCCTAAACAGATCGCCGAGCGAAAAACAAATCCTTTTTTCCTCTTTTACCCGGCCATTGGGTTTGGGGGATTGTAGGAGCCGGCGCAGGATCTCATCTTTAAGTCAAAATTTAAAAGGCAAAACCCAAAAGTTAATTGGTTTTTGCCTTTTGAGTTAAAAATAATTGGTCGTTCTTTTCTTTCTTTCGAATTTTGAGGAATGCGATCTTATCCTGTTCAGTTTTTTTACAACACAAAAGGCTTTCCTTTTTCCGACAGAACCAGGCTAAAGGCTTTCATTCGATCACTTACAAAGAAAGAAGGGAAAACCCTTTCTGAAATCCGAATCATCTTCTGTGAGAAAAGGGAAATGCGTACTATAAATAAGAAGTACCTGAATCATGATTATGATACCGACATTATAACCTTCCCCTTCTCCTCCCCCGAAATGCCCATTGAAGCAGAACTCTATATCAGCATTCCAAAAATTAAAGAACAAGCAAGGGAGTTTAACTGCTCTTTTAAAGAAGAATTACACCGGGTGATCTTTCACGGTGTGCTACATCTGTGTGGGTATAACGATAAAACTCCCTCTCAGATCGCCCAAATGAGGGCAAGGGAAAACTTCTATCTAGAAAAGTATTTATTCTAATAAGGGCGAGGGGTCGGCTCGTGTTCCACGTGGAACATAAACACAAACACAGTAGTGTTGCTGTCCGGTTAAAGTTAAAAATGTTCGGTTATTAATAGTGTTCCGACCACAAGATTGTGGGCTTCATCTTTAAATTTTTATTTTGCTTTAATTTGATATTTTTTATTGGTTTTTAGCCACATTGAATACTTCGTTATTTCATCGCTTCGCCTCCTCCTGCACCCCCTCTATGAGGGGGACATATAAACAATCGCTCCGCGTGTTCTGCCTTGCCGGCGCCACAGATTTCGGAGGCGTCATCCTGGGCCAATGCGAATAAGTCCCGATTAATCGGGAGGATCTCTTCTTTAAGTCAAAATTCAAAAGGCAAAAGCTAAAAGTTTTAATTGGTTTTGACCTTTGACTTTTGAGTTTTTCAAGAGATGTTTCGCTGATGCTAAACATGACGTCCTTTGCGCTCTTTGCCTTTTTGTGGTCTTTGCGTGAAATTTCCGTCATTAATAAATGCTGATTTTTTATTTTAGAGCCGACCTGCAATGTGGAGTCCTTCATGTTTCACTTTTCTCTGGTCGAAGTAGCAATAAATTGAAAACTATATTAAACTACAAATGTTCCACGTGAAACATTATAGTTTGACTAATTTTGCACCCTATGTTTCCTGAATATGATGTAATTGTAGCGGGGGCCGGGCATGCCGGCTGTGAGGCAGCAGCAGCAGCGGCCAATATGGGTAGTCGGGTTTTGTTGATCACGATGAATATGCAGACTATCGCCCAGATGAGTTGTAATCCTGCTATGGGTGGAATTGCTAAGGGGCAGATTGTAAGAGAAATTGATGCGCTGGGGGGATATAGTGGAATTGTGAGCGATAAAAGTATGATCCAGTTCCGCATGCTGAATCGTAGCAAGGGGCCCGCGATGTGGAGTCCGAGAACCCAGAACGACAGAATGTTATTTGCCACTGTTTGGAGAGAAATGTTGGAGCAAACCAAAGGGGTTGATTTTTATCAGGATATGGTGCAGTCTATTCTGGTAAAAGATAAGAAGTGTGTTGGGGTTAAGACTGGGCTTGGGCATGAGATAAAAGCAAAATCCGTAGTGCTTACGAGCGGTACCTTTTTAAATGGTGTGATTCATATTGGAGAAAAACAGCTTGGTGGAGGCAGGATCTCTGAAAAAGCGGCAACAGGTATTACAGAACAGTTAGTATCGCTGGGTTTTGAGAGCAGCCGGCTGAAAACAGGAACGCCACCCAGAATTGACGGAAGAAGCCTGGATTACACTAGAATGGAAGAGCAAAAAGGAGACGAAGAAATAACCGGCTTTTCATTTAGTAATGTTGAGCGGATCCGGCCAGAACAACAGCGAAGCTGCTTTATTACCTATACCAATCAGGATGTACATGAAATATTAAAAACGGGCTTTGATAAAAGTCCCATGTATCAGGGAAGAATACAAGGAACCGGCCCTAGATATTGTCCGAGCATAGAAGATAAAATCAATCGTTTTGCTGATCGCGACAGGCATCAGTTGTTTGTAGAACCCGAGGGTTGGAATACGGTTGAAATTTATGTAAATGGATTTTCAACCTCGCTTCCGGAAGAGGTTCAGTACAAGGCACTCACAACCGTTCCCGGATTTGAAAACTGCCGGATGTTCAGGCCCGGATATGCGATTGAATATGATTATTTCCCCCCCACACAGTTGTCTTACTCGTTGGAAACCAAGGAGTTATCAAACTTGTTCTTCGCCGGACAAATTAACGGAACGACGGGTTATGAGGAGGCTGCCTGTCAGGGTTTGATGGCTGGCATGAATGCGCCTCTGAAGGCGAAAGAACAGGATCCTTTTATATTAAAAAGAAGCGACGCTTATATTGGTGTGCTGATTGATGATCTTATCAACAAGGGAACTGATGAGCCCTATCGTATGTTCACTAGCAGAGCCGAGTACAGAACTTTGCTCAGACAAGATAATGCAGATCTTCGATTGACGGACCTGTCTTATCGTTTAGGGTTAGCCTCTGAAGAGCGCTATCAAAGACTTTCCGAAAAAAGAGATGGTGTTGATAAAATTAAAAAAACACTAAAGGAGTTTTCTTTTACTCCCGAACTGATCAACCCGTTTCTTGTATCGAAAAATTCAACTCCTATTGAGCAAAAACAAAAAGCAGCTCAAATCTTATTAAGACCGGGCATCTCTTTATTTGATATGGTTAGTTATTATTCAGAATTACGAAAAGAGATAGAGGTGTCAGAAAAAGAAACACTGGAACAAGCGGAAATTCAATTAAAATACGACACCTACATTGAAAAGGAAAAGGAAATCGTAATGCGTATGGCTCAATTGGAAAACCTTGAAATTCCACAGGAGTTTAACTATGATCGGGTTGCTTCATTAAGCGCAGAAGCGGTACAAAAATTCAAGAAGATCAAACCAAGAACACTAGGACAAGCCAGTCGTATATCGGGTGTGAACCCCAGTGATGTTCAGATTCTTATGGTATATATGGGTCGCTAATACTTTCTTAAACGGATAAGGGGGCGAGTGCCCCCAGACCGACTTATTAACCCATACAAATTATCTCCGCATTTTTGTTATTTAAGCGCATTGGCATTATAAATACGAGTTGAGAAAACTTTGGTTTTTGTTGAAAAAAGAAATTTTTACACTTTTATTTTTGTGTATTAATTTTTTTTTCTGGAAAAACAAATATTCGTAATCTTGCGCCATGCGTAAAACACTAATTGCTATTTTCATCCTGGCTTGTGGGATACAAGCCAAGGCACAATCAGATTCAACTCAGCTTGACTTAATGAAAAAAGTAGACCTGGCTGATGTATATCTTAAAGAGGTTCAGCGTGTATCTAAAAAGCTAGCCCTAATCGCTTTTGATACGGTTCCTTCAAATGTTCCTTCAACCAAGTACACCAGTACTAAGTTTAAGAAGGTAACAACGAAGATCGATTCGTATAACAAAACGTTGATTGAGCAGTTTATGGAAATCATTCCTTACGCTGATAAGAAAGAGATCATCAGAAGTATTATTTACCTGCGCGGTTTATAATTATTGCCCTCTTTCTTGCTGTAAGATAATAGAATCTTGACACAATGCTTCTATTGGGTTTGCTTGCCCATTAGAAGCATTTCGTTTAATTGAACCTCTGTAATGTATTTCTTTTCTCCGTCTTTGGTGCTGTAAACACGGTTTACCAACTTTCCTTCAACGACCACTTCTGATCCTTTGAAAAGAAACTTTTCTGCTAATTCGGCCGACTTGCCCCAGGCAATCACCTGGTGCCATTGTGTGTCCGTTACTTTTTCTCCTTTAGCATTTCGGTAAGATTCATTGGTGGCCATGTTGAATCTGGCCATTTTGGTTCCACTTTCCAGTGTTTTAATCTCGGGATCTGCTCCGAGATTACCAATCAATTGTACTTTGTTTCTAAGTGCGTACATAGGTTAAATATTTAAGGCGATTGTTCGCCGGTTAACAATATCCGGAAACGTTTCCGGTGCTGCTAAATTGCACAGAATGGTTGGTATAGCATTCAAAATAAACTCATATATGCGCAAGTAAGCGTTTATAGTTGTTTGTATATCTAATCGTGTGTAATTTTAAGGCCGCTAATCTAATCGTCATGTCAGAAACAACACCCAAGTTCTGTCTGCAGTGCAATAAGCCCTTTAATGGCAGATCAGATAAAAAATTTTGCTCTCATTACTGCAGAACAGATTATAATAACATCCTTCAGAAAAAGAAACAAGCCGATTGTATAAAGAATATTAATGAAATTCTCTTACACAACAGAGATATACTGATGGAATTATTACACAAAAAATCAGGGAGAACCACAGAAGATAAAATGATTGCCATGGGTTTTCATTTTCATTTTCACACCCATAGCATCAAACAGGCTGCTGTCATTAAAACGTATTGTTATGATGTTGGTTATACCAACCAGTCGGGCGTCGTACGGGTATTTGCAACAGAATGATATTACTCTGATAATCCTTTTAATAGTTCATATTCTATTTCTCTGCTGTTATGTTTAAACCAACCAATAACAAAACCACCAAAGGACCAGAAAAGAATTTCAAAAAAAAGGAAAATAAAACCCTGTAAAGAAGAATAAAAAAGGAAAAAGGCTTCTCTCTCTATTATAACCTGTATCAACTTGATGAGTGCAAACAATAGAAGACCTTCTTTTAAAATGCCATGCAGCAAAATAAATTTCCACTTTGGAAAAACTCTTTGATGTTCCCACAAATTCATGAAGGCCAATTCTTTTTCCGTGGGCCTGATGATCTTATATGGTTCAGTTCGTTGTCGCATCATTTGGGGTGTTATTTCTTCTTATAAATGGGTACCGTACTACAGGGTTCACCATACATAATACTTTTTACTACGGGTAGGAGTTTTTGGGTAATCATTACAAAAGCTGCTTCCGGTATCTTTTCTTCTCCACAGCCCTTTATCACAACTCTTTTGTCCTGATAAGGAGATACATCTATTTGCTCTATCGAGGATATTGTTTTTTGGGTTATCCACGTATCCTTGTTCACAAAAGCAAGGTCGGCCGCTACTCCATTCAGATAAACAACCACTAACATATATGCCCATATCGGAATGATGGCATCTGCACTGCAAAAAATTAATACCGTTCTTCCTTTATATTGCTCCCAGTCGTGTGTTAATAAAGCAGACCTGAATTCTTTTTCTTTTAAAATCAGTTCCCTGAAAAGAAAATTTTTCAGATCAAACAATGCGGGTTCTTCCTGAGGTAAATACGCTTTAAGATCAAGGGTAACCAATTCGCTTTCTGCTACCTTGTTTTGTATCATTAAAAACGCTTTTAAACGTAAAATTACGCTATACTGATTATAGAATGAACGACCCGCTGTTTGAACCGTAGTTTTTCATTTGGTCGCTCGTATAAATACTAAGAAAAAACCCGACTCGTGGTCGGGTTACTGTATTAATAGAATTTAATCCTGTTATCTTCTATCTCGGCGGCTTTCTTTAAGCTTTCGGCGGCCCGATACGATATACTTCCTTTAATGCCTTGTTCGTTTTGTGCTCTTCTAGAAGCATAATCAAGATCCTGAGCAGGCTTCATTCCTGTGCTTTCTGTTTTAATTAAAAATACAGCACCGGATCCTGCTATTGGTACAGATACCGATCCCTTTAATGCATCGTTGAAGACGGTTCCGGTAACCTTGGGTTCACTACCGATTCCGTTTATGAAAGGAGAGGCAAAAGTGATGCTGTCTGCACGTTGTACTTGTACATTAAAAGAGGTTGCTATTGCATTTAAATCTCTGTTATTTCCAATTTTATCAATGATCTGTTTGGCCTTTTTCTTTGCTATCAAAATCGGTTCTACTCTGTTCCTAGCAGAAGCCGCATCCATTAAGCCCTTATCCTTTATATCTTTAATAACTGCTACGATATATTTATCTCCAACGCCTTCAGGTTCAGATACAACCCCTTTATCATTTTCATAAACCCATTTGATAAGTTGTCTTGCATTTCCCAGTCCGGGTATATTATATTCACTAGAACGTATATCTGCAAGCCTGGGTGTAATCTTTTTCACTTCACAGTTTTTATCAAAAGTTGCCTGATCTCTGCAGAGAGAGGCAAATTGAGTGGCCGCTGTGCTAGCAGCATTGATTGTTTCATTACTAGGCTCTATCGCTTTAGCAAAATATGCTACATTATATGCAGTCTCAAAATTCTTCTGATCCATTACTTCAATATAGTGCCAGCCAAAATCAGTTTTTATCACCTCTTTGGATCCTTTGGCTTTATAAAAAATAAACTCTGCAAAAGGCTTAGCAAGATTCGTAAATTGCTGAGAAGAAAAATCATATTCCCCACCCTTATCTTTACTGCCCGGGTCGTTGCTGAATTGAGCAGCCAATGATCTGAAATCTCCTCCCGAATTAACAACAGCAGCAATACTATCAGCTCTTTTTTTAGCTACTGAATCTGTAAGCGTGGGTTGACCGCTTTGTGCATCTTTAGTAGCGATTAAGATGTGTCTGCATTTTACTGAGTCGGGCATTGAGCGTTTTCCTACCATTTTAGCTATCACAAAATTATTGGCGTCAAGATAAGGACCATATAATGCGCCTTCATTTAAAGTTTTTATAGAATCGGCATTCGGAACCTGAATTTTAGATGAAAGAACATAAGCATTACTATATGCAAGGGTGCTTCCGTTTGCATTTAAAAACTGTTCATTATCGGTTGCAACACGGAAGGTTTCTTTTTGTGATTGCAGCGCCTCTTTTATGATGGTACTGTCGTTGGCGGTTGGAGCTGCATCAAAGACTGCATAAGAAATACTTCTGCTTTCTTCTTGTTCGTATTCCTTCGTATGTTTTTTAATGTAGGCCAATATCTCTTCATCTGTTACTTTTATAGTACTATCAGTGATATTTGTATAGGGTATATTAACGTATGAGAAATTGGCAATACTATTCTCGTTTTTAATATCCAGATCATGTAACCATTTAGGATAATATACGGTTCCGGATAATAAAGAATTGTATTTGTTTTTTATTCCATTCTTCATCAAGTCGTTGATCAGATATTTTTCAACATATTGTCGTTGAGGATCATCCGACTTTTTCTTTCTGAGGGAGTTGATGAATTTTCTTGCCGCTTCCGCATCATACGCACCTGTTTTTTCATTTTTAAATTGCTGAGCAAGTGCCGGAGGTGGGTTATCTCCATATAAAGCATTACTGATATCAGCCGCAGAATATTCCAAACCTAATTTTTGGTACTCTTTTTCCATTAAGATCTCATCAATCTTACTGTTCCAAAGCATTTCTATAAGTTGCTGTCTCATGTTTTCATTTACCTCCATACCTTGCTGACGATAATTATTTTCATAATCATTCAGGTCGGCATCAAAGTCTTTAATATTTATCTCTTCTCCATTCACTTCACCTATTACGGTTTGGTTGCCGGTAAAAAGACTGGATCGACTACTGAGTGCGTCCATTAATATAAAACCAATCAAACTCAATGCTATAACCGCAATACTTACGGCAGCATATTTTTCGCGGATCTTTTGAATGACAGACATATATTTATATATATATTAAGTGAGCAAAAGTAAGAAAAATAAACTTTCATATATATTTAAGTAATTTCCAAATGTTATTGAAAATGAGCTATATGCAAATAACTTTGTAAGATTGATAGAATAAAGGCTTTTTTAAGGTGAATAACATGAGGAAAACAGGGTATTTTAATATGAATGAACAGTACAAAAATTGTTGATAATAATATTATTTATCAGTGGCAAAGAAAAGGGGTTTATAAATGCATATTTTTCCCATATTTTATTCATGTTAATTAGAATCGTCAGTTATAAACAAAAAAGAGTAGTAATTGTGAGTTATTGAAAGATTATAATAATGAAATAAAAAATTAAAGGTGAATATAACTGTGGAAAAACTTAATACTTGTGTTAATGCATGTTTATAAGATTAGTTACCCACAAATTCACACCCCTAATAATAGTAGATTATTAAATAATAAAAGGATATATAATAGTTATTAGTTATGATAAATTTTTCCGAATCCTTATTAAAAAATGGATTTATTGATGAGGCTGTAGATAAACATCTTGATCTTTTCAAAGAAATAAATAAGTTAAAAAAAGAAAAGAAAGCTATTATTCTAGCACATTACTACCAGGAACCTGATATACAGGATATTGCGGATTATATCGGGGACAGCTTAGGCTTAGCGCAGCAGGCAAGATCCACCGATGCAGAAATGATCGTTTTTGCCGGGGTTCATTTTATGGCAGAAACAGCCAAGATCCTGAATCCCTCTAAAAAGGTCGTAATACCCGATCTTTTCGCCGGTTGCTCACTTAGTGATAGTTGCCCCCCTGATACATTTAAAGCCTTTAAATCGCAGCATCCTGACCATATCGTGATATCTTATATTAATTGCAGTGCTGAGATCAAAGCATTGAGCGATATCATCTGTACGAGCAGTAATGCCGTATCAATTGTTGAAAGTTTACCAAAAGAACAACCCATCCTATTTGCGCCGGATAAAAATCTCGGAGCGTATATTAATAAAGTAACGGGAAGAAATATGCTTTTATGGAATGGTGCCTGTATGGTACATGAAATATTCAGTCTGGAGAAAATAACCAAGCTGAAACGACAGAACCCTTCCTCTAAAATTATAGCACATCCCGAATGTCTCGAATCTGTTCTTGAAATTGCCGATTTTATAGGAAGTACGACACAATTATTGAAATATACCCAAACGGATGATGCAAATTCATTTATTGTAGTTACCGAGACGGGAATTTTACATCAGATGAGTAAGGAAAGTCCCAATAAAACTTTTATTCCCGGTCCGCCTATTAATAATTGTGCCTGCAATGATTGTCCGCACATGAAAAGGAATACGCTGGAAAAAATTTATCTCTGTATGAAATATGAGCAACCAGAGATTAATATGGAAGAGTCTTTAAGAATCGCCGCATTAAAGCCATTGGAAAGAATGCTGGAATTAAGTAAGAATATTAAATAAACTTTTAATTAACTGAAAAGGAATTCTACATCTTCTTTACTGAGCGACTTCACAAAATGATCATCATCGGATACTAATTCTTTAGCAAGCGTTCTTTTCTTTTCCTGCAGTTGAATGATCTTATCTTCGATCGTGTCTTTACATATCATTCTGTACGCAAAAATATTATTGGTTTGTCCTATACGATGGGTTCTGTCTATTGCCTGTTGTTCTACCGCAGGATTCCACCAAGGATCAACTATATATACATAACTGGCAGCCGTTAAATTCAAACCAACGCCCCCCGCTTTTAAAGAAATTAAAAACACTTTAATATCCGGATTCGTTTGAAATTCATTTACTGCTTTTTCTCTTTCCTGCACCGAAGTACTTCCATCAAAATAAACAAAAGGTATTTGTAATGCTTTGAGTTTTTCTTTGATCAATGCCAACATTCCCAGAAACTGAGAAAAAACCAAGGCTTTATTCTTCCCTATATTTTCTGTTAATTCGCGACTCAACTCATCCAGTTTAATAGATGTATTCGGAAGACCTTCATTTTTTAGAATGGATGGCGAATCACAGATCTGTCTCAATTTCATCAATCCCTGTAAAATTGTAAACTGACTGTTTCTTATTCCTACCTCATCAATGGTTCCTAAAATTTTCGCTCGGTACTCGTTTCTGAAACTTTCATATATCGTTTTTTGTTCTTCTTCCATTTCACAAAAAAGAATGGTTTCTGTTTTTTCAGGAAGATCTTTAGCAACTTGCTCTTTTGCTCGTCTCAGTATAAAAGGATAAATGATCTTTTTCAGATCTTCTTTCTGTTCCTGTTCTCCGAACTTATCTATGGGTGTTGAAAAAGTATTTCTGAAATGATCCATAGAACCCAATAAACCGGGATTTAAAAAATTCATTTGAGCATAGATATCAAAAGTATTATTCTGTAAAGGCGTACCACTCATACACAATCGATGTGTACTCTTTAATAAACAAACTGCTTTAGCAACTTTACTGCCCGGATTCTTAATGGCTTGACTTTCATCCAATACTATATAATCGAAATTTGCCTCACAAAAAATTTTGATATCACTGCGCAACGTACCATAAGTGGTGATAATGACATTGGTGTTCTTATATGTATGCAGATCCCGCGTTCTTTGTCCGCCATGATGAATGATATAAGTTAATTCCGGTGCAAATTTTTTGATCTCGTTTTCCCAGTTATAGGCTAGTGTTGTGGGACAAACTACTAAAGCCCTTACAGCAGAATTTTGTTGATAAAGGTGTAAAATAAAGGACAGTGCTTGAATGGTTTTACCTAAACCCATATCATCAGCCAGGATACCACCCCAGCCGATCTGATGTAAAAAATGAAGCCATTGAAATCCTCCGGTTTGATAAGGGCGAAGAATATTTTTGAGAGAAGAGGGGGGCTCTATTTTTTCAATTTCCCTGAATTCTTTTAATTTCTCCATCTTTTCATCCAACTCTATCATGATCTCCTCTTCATCACGCTGCTCGTATAAAACATCAATAATATTGATATGATATTTTGAAAGCCGAAGCTGATCTTTTTGTTTTTCGCCAACCCTGAAAAGAAGTCCATATTTTTTCAACCACTCTTCGGGTAATACCCCCATCGAACCATCATCCAGTTGAACAAAACTTTGTTTGTTTTGAATGGCTTTTTTGATTTCGTTTACAGATACTTGCTGTTCTCCAAATCGAATATCAACCTTAGCATCAAACCAATCAACACCATTTGAGATATAAATATTTGTCTTAGGTTTTTCGGTATTAAAGCGAAACTTTTTTAATACATCCCAACCCTCAACAACCACCTTCATTTCCTTCAGGGCATCTACAAATAAAAAGAACCAGTTGTTTCTTAATACTTCTGATCCGCGCAGGGCGAGTTGTGTGCCTCCGTCCAAATGAACAAATTGAGAATGGAGCGACTCAATTTTAGAAATGTATTTTCTTTCTTTTTCGGGGTTTCTTTTGATGATCATGATTCCATCATCCTTTGCAACCATGATCTCTTTTTTATCTGTTGCTTTAATCACATAACCCTTATAAGAAAAGCTCGGTTGTAAAACAAGATATTCCCCTTTTTCCAACAAACGAAGAGAGAATTCGGGATCAGCTTCTTTGGTAGCTTTAATAAGAGACGGATCAAATTCTACCGAATGTTCCTGTGTGTAGGGTATAAAAGTTTTTTCCAGAAAATCCGGGAGGTCCTTCTCTGTGATCGTTTGTTTACTCTTGTTGATAAACCCAAGCGTAGAAACAAGGTCTTCTTTTTTATCCCATGTTCGTACGGTTCCATTGAAAAAAAATATAAATGGACTACCGGATTCATTGTCATCAAATCCAACCGGAGCCCCATTGATCTTTACCATAGGCCTCCAAATCCAACGCCCTTTTTCTTTATACAACTCGAAACCGGGCTGTAACACGGAGCCCGCATTGGCAGGTAAAAGATTTTTAGTTACAAAACTTTTTCCTTTAGGCAGAAAATAGAGTGGAACATCTGTTTCGTTGATTAGTGTTTTTAATTTGGGAATCAGATATTCTGCATACAGAGAGAATGTATTTTCGTCGGGCGCTTCTGTCTCATCAACAATAATATTGTCCCATATATTTCCAAAAGGTGAATTTCTTTTAAGAAATTTTTCTATTTCGGAAGCGTCGAATTTTTTAATCAACTTGATCAACTTTTCATTTTCCTCAACATCATTAGCAAGTGTGTTTATTTCCTGTTTCTCGATAAGCCCAACGAAATGACCTGAATCCTCATCCTTTTCACCGGATATCAATTCAAGAGAGAAAAAAGGAATTTTTTGAAGATTCGCATTAATCACGATTCCCAAAGATTTTTTTTCAACAGGAGCCGTCTCTTCTGCTACTAATGTGTCAGTCCTTTTGATTTTTTGAGATTCTATCGGCGTATCTAATCTTTTAATATCAGGGTCCAGCAGTCGAAGAAAAGGTTTTCCTTCTTTATAAATAAATTCAAATTTCTCTTGCCATTTATCGGATAGTTTATAACCGTATATACCCAGTAGTTTTGCTTTTTCCTTATCCGGATTTCGAATACTGTCGAAGTATTGGATGCCATATAGATTGAGCAACTGGATAAACACGATTGCTTTATGAACACAGATAGCGTGTTTGTTTTCTGAACAATTGCAGGATGTATCGAAGTGACGTTCTTCGTTTTTGTGCAGTATTACTTTAAAGGTTTCTTTACGAATGCCTACCTCTGCCACCACCTGCTCATCTTTGGCTTCGAGAATTTTAGCTCTTTGTGTACGAAGAAAATCTTCAGCCTTATTTAATGTGTCGGGTCCTGTCAACATTCGAATGGTTTTTAATTCGATATGTTTCATTTTGATGACCGTATGCTTTTGATTGTATATCCGCGCATCAGATCCGATAATACCTTGCTCTACAAGATCCTGTAGCTGAAACAAGCTCGCTACTTCGTGCCGGCAGATGTCTCCCAGATTATAAGGACACGAGCAGCGGATGTTGATATTTTTTTCGTCTTTATATTTTTGAATTTGGATTTTATAAAAAGTAGAATAAATATCATCCCGAACCCTGAAAACCACCCTGCCCGTAAGGTCATCATGCTCCACCATATCAGCATATCCAATCGCGTGAATTTTTTTTCCGCGCCGAACGACCTCTTCGGTTCCGTGGTTGTAAATGAATTTAATGATATGTGGCAGGGCCATGATTGATGAATGGGTTTACTTCGGTTTTTTTGAAAAGGGCAATCTGCAAAAGTAAAGGGAAAAGGTGCGGAAAAAGAAAAGAAAAAAATAGATTTCCCCAATGAAAAATACACGATAAAAATAAAGTATCTTTATGGATTTATCCTTTAATCAGTCGACCCTCTTTATAAATAACCGGAATATTGGCCGAGTCGGGTGTAAGACAGAATCGAATATCTTCAATGAGTCCGAATCTTTCTACCAGACGGTGATAATGTGTGAAGTTTTTGGCATTCCCAATCAGATCGTGTTTCATGTTTTGGTAGAGGTGCAGGGCCGTAGCGGAGCTGTCGCAGTGAGAGGTAAATGCGTTTCCGATCTGATCAATGACTGCGCCGGCAAAAAGGGCATCTTCCATATTGAAACGGTCTTTCCAGCCGGCGCAGGCAAGCACTACATTATTTTGTTGCTCCAATAAATAATTGCAAACCGCCCCTAAATTTGGGAAAGACCCCGTCATAATATCTGTTGCCCCGCTCTCCAGCGCCATATACAAGAGCTTCGTGCCATTGGTGGTGGTTAATACAAGCTTTTTACCTTCTATAAAACCCCGATGATACTCCAGCGGAGAGTTGCCATACTGTAATCCCTCTGCAATCCTTCCGTCCCGCTCGCCCGCCGCAATCCCATTAATTTCATTCGCAATAGCTATCGCCTTAGGAACCGTGTCAACAGGAATTACCGCCTCCGCCCCATTATACAAAGCCGACGCAATAGTAGAAGTAGCACGAAACACATCAATCACCACCACAATCGCATCTTTTACATCATACAGATGCAGCAGCGCAGGAGATAAACAGGTATATAGAGAGGGTTTGTTTTGCACGGTTCAAATTATTTAGTGAGCAAAGCTCTCCATTTATTCGATTCAGCGTATTCTTTTAATATCTTATTTCTCTCTTTAAGCAGCTCGTTCAATTTTCCGTTGAGGAAAAAACGATCCACCCAGGGCGCCCAAAACGTTTTAGGAAGCGAATAATATACCTCATCGATCACAAGTGTTCCGTTCTGTATTTTTTTAAAATGCCGCAAATGTTTAAAAGACTCCAAAGCACCCTGCGACATTTCTTCCTGAATAAAGATGCCGGGATTTAATTCGGTTATTTTTAATGTGAATAAGAAATCTTTATTTAAAACGCGAAGCCCCCAAAGAATAGCATCATTACCCGATAATAAACCCGAAGAAATACCGCGCAGTTGTCGTGCTCCGATCTTTTCCATAGCCTTTTTTTGTAAAAGGATATGGCGCGAAAGATCATATAACGTATCGGAAGGAGCCGCTATAAAGTTGGTAATATGAATAAATTCCATGGTCTAAAACACAAGTATCCCCCTAAAGTTATACAAAAGGAGTTTTCACCACACGCGCCCTTACAGGCTGATTGCGTATTTCTATACATATTTCTGTATCAAAACCGGCATACTCTTTTTGTACATAACCCAACCCGATTGCTTTTTGTAAGGAAGGAGACTGGGTTCCGCTGGTTACTTTTCCAATAATATTACCCTGTGTGTCTTTAATGATATAGTCGTGTCGTGGAATACCCCGGTCAATCATTTCAAAACCTACCAGCTTCTTTTCAACACCCTTTGCTTTAAGGTCTTCTAATATATTTTTGGCAGTGAAATCTTTATTGAATTTGGTGATCCACCCCAATCCTCCTTCTAGCGGAGACGTGGTGTCATTAATGTCGTTGCCATATAAACAAAAGGCTTTCTCGAGTCGTAAAGTATCTCTGGCACCCAAACCCACAGGTTTTATATTGTAAGCGGCACCTGCTTCAAAAATAGCATCCCAGATAGCGCTTGCATCGTCGCCATTGTTCTCAAAATAAATCTCCACCCCACCCGCACCTGTATATCCGGTGGCGCTGATCAACACATTGTCCACCCCCGCAAATTTACCTTTTACAAAATGGTAATAAGGAAGATTAAGAATATCGAGATCGGTTAGGGGTTGCAGCATTTTCACTGCATGGGGACCCTGTACCGCTAGCAGACAGGTTTTATCACTGATATTATGCATTTCAACACCCCGGGTATTGTGTTGTTGTATCCAGTTCCAGTCTTTTTCGATATTAGAGGCGTTTACTACCAGCATATACACCTTATCTTTTTCGATGCAGTACACCAGCAAATCATCTACAATGCCGCCGTTGTTGTTGGTCATACAACTGTACTGGGCTTTGCCATTGGTAAGCTTAGATGCATCGTTTGTAGTAACGCGCTGAATCAGATCGAGTGCGTTTTCTCCTCTCAGAATAAATTCTCCCATGTGGCTAACATCAAACACACCTACACTATTGCGAACAGCAGCATGTTCATCGTTGATACCGCTGTAAGAGATGGGCATATTATAGCCGGCGAATTCAGCCATCTTCGCATGAAGGGCAAGATGTTTATGTAAGAAAGGGGTAGACTTCATTTGTGGCAAGAGTTTATTCAGCGCAAAAGTAAGGGATATTAAAGTTGTAGGTTGGAGATTGGGTGAAAGCATAGCCGGGTATTTTAGCCCAAGGCTATCATATTCTTACCATTATTATAAAATGATATAATCTTGTACATTCTAATTTAGACACAAACGAATAATATGTCCCCCCTATCAAGAATAAAAAGTAAAAAAAACATAAAATTTTTTTTTAAGTCTATATGTGAAAACCCAATTTTTTAATATTTTTATTTACCAATTAACAATCAGAAATATGAAGGCACAGATCTACACACTAATGGTATTATTGTCAACGGCTTTTTTTTCATGCTCTAAATCTAAAACAAACGATGGTAGCGACTCCGGCAATGGCGGAGGAGGTAGTGGAAGTGGCGGAACGGGTACCGAAAGGGTTATCCTGGGTGGACAGGATGAAAAACTCTATCCTGTTTTGTATGACGGTAGTAAAAAAATCAATTTAGATACCGCAGGAAAAAAAGGATTGAGTATAACAAAAATATATACTTCTGGTAACGATATTTATGCGGTGTCTGTCGCAGGCGCAGAAGGTTATTGGAAGAATGGGATTTGGCAAAGTTTGGCAAATCTGCCCAAGGCCAATGTGCTGGGTTTTCAAAATTTTCTAAGAGATATTGTTGTTTCAGGATCTGATATATATGTTTTAGGTATTAAAAACAACTCAACCAGCAATACCAATGTTGTTATTATATGGAAAAATGGTGCCATCATTTATGAACAAAGCTTTAGCGGAAATGAAAGAGCTACGAAATTATTTGTAGACAACGCCGGATCTCCCTACTACTCATATGGTTATTCTTATAATTGTGGCGGCGGAAGTTTCCCGCCTAGATGTACACGTGAAGTCGGATTTGGTACAATCCCGGGTGGTCAAACCTCTGGATTGTGGAGAGCCACATATACCACCCCTTCTTCTGTCGGGTACTCTGCCGAAGAATTATTTTTTAATGGGTTTAATACCTATTCTCTGGTTCAGACCGTCAGATATTCTGGTAGCGCTGGTATAAATTTTGCGGGCAATAGTTATACCTGGAAGAAAAATGGGTTTCAGGATTATGCCAGCATTACACCCTTTATTGATAACTGGTATTTAAGGGTAGGAGGAGCTTGTATAGATAAAGATACTGTTTACACATCAGGAGTAGAAGACACCAGGGGTAATTTTTCGATTGGAAGATATTGGAAAAACAGTGCGCCAACCATCCTTTTTAACGAAACCCCGTATGATATAGCTGGTCATGTGGGAGGGATTGCGGTAAAAAACAGAAATGTATATGTAGCAGGAACACCCACTAAGACGAGCACCAGTCATTACTGGAAAAACGCAACACCGGTAACTATTCCCGGGGCGTCTAATGTTACTTTTTACGCTATTTGTGTGCCGTAAAGGGAGTTGCTTACATAAGCGGTCTCACAGACCTATAGATTGTCTATTCTTCCGTTTTCTCGGGCCTCATCATAGGGAAAAATAGAACATCCTGTATCGAGGGTTGATTTGTCATTAACATGACCAGGCGGTCTATACCAATTCCAATTCCGGCGGTTGGTGGCATTCCATATTCCAGCGCACGGAGAAAATCATAATCAATAAACATTGCTTCATCGTCGCCGCGCTCTTTAAGTTTTACCTGTTCTTCAAAACGAGCACGCTGATCCAATGGGTCATTTAATTCGCTGTAGGCATTAGCAACTTCTTTCCCGTTAATCATCAACTCAAATCTTTCTACCAGTCCGGCGTGGGTGCGGTGCTTTTTGGTAAGCGGACTCATCTCAACCGGATAGTCGGTGATGAAGGTGGGTTGAATGTATTTGGATTCACTGGTATTGCCGAAGAGTTCATCAATTAGTTTTCCTTTTCCCATGGAATTATCTACCGCAATATGTAGCTGTTTGCAAACATCACGAAGGCCAGCCTCATCCATATCGCTTACATCTATACCTGTATTTTCTTTGATAGCATCAAAAATGGATACGCGCTTAAAGGGCGTTTTAAAACTGATTATCCGCTCGCCCACCTGTACTTCTGTTGTGTTGTGTAAACTAAGCGCAATCTGTTCGAGCAGCTGTTCTGTAATATCCATCATCCAGAAATAATCTTTGTACGCCGTATACCATTCCAGAATCGTGAACTCCGGGTTATGGGTTCTGTCCATTCCTTCATTACGGAAATTCCGGCTGAACTCATACACCCAATCAAACCCGCCTACTAATAATCTTTTTAAATAAAGCTCATTAGCTATACGCATATACATAGGAACATCCAGCGCATTATGATGCGTGATGAAAGGACGTGCAGTTGCGCCGCCCGGAATATTTTGCAGCACAGGTGTATCCACCTCTAAAGCCCCCTTTGCGTTCAAAAATTCTCTGATGGTATTAACCAGCTTTGTGCGTTTCACAAAAACCTCTTTCACCTGAGGGTTAATAATTAAATCAGCATAGCGTTGTCTGTATTTGAATTCCGGATCGGTTACCGCATCGAAAGTTTGTCCTTCCGCTTCTTTTACTACCGGCAAGGGTTTTAATGATTTCGCAAGTACGGTTAGCTCCTTCACGTGTACAGATGTCTCCCCTGTTTTCGTAGTAAACACATACCCCTTTACCCCAATAATATCTCCGATGTCGAGCAGTTTTTTAAAGACGGTGTCATATAAAGATTTATCCTCCCCCGTACAAAGATCATCGCGCTTAACATACAGCTGAATTTTTCCATGGCTGTCCTGAATCACAGCAAAGCAAGCCTTTCCCATATCTCTTACGCTCATGATACGTCCGGCAAGACAAACATCGGCAAATGCTTCTTTAGTAGATTCGTTAAAGTTTTGTTTGATATCGGAAGAAAAATGGGAAACCGGAAACAGCTCAGCAGGATATGCATTAATGCCCAACTTTTCAAGTTCGGCCAATTTTTCTCTTCTGATGATTTCCTGTTCGGATAAGTGAGATGGTATCATAATATTCAAATGACTGCAAAGGTAGTTAGAATAAGGTTAGGGGTTGTTTGTTGTGGGTTAGAAAGAAAATATAACTTGACGAGGGGTGAA
>JBKCGY010000038.1:0-2545 GCA_046303015.1 Bacteroidota bacterium
AGTGAAGACATAATCTGTTCGCAATCTTCCCAGAGTAATCCAAATGCAAGTACATCTGCCGCCCCTAACCTGCCTAAAGCATTTCTTATAGCATCTTCATAGCCGGTTTCATAATCTCCGTTAAGGATCTGCATTTCACTCCAATGAACGAGTTCTTTTAAGGATATATTATGATGCAGATAACTCAGTAAAGTATCGGCAATATTTTTTCGGGTTATCATTTTCTGTTTATTTTGTAGTATCCTTTATCAACTGGATATTTATGATGCACTTCCGTTAATTCATTTTTTTCATTATAGATTTCCTGGTAAAAAGAAATAGTTTCTTCTTCCTCATCTACTTCTTTGACATATCTCGCCTTCCATCCATAACGCCCCACCACCTCAAACCAGTATCTTCTTCCTTTGTCACCAATATCTTCCCAGTATTGAAATTCTTTTTCGTTTTTCTTTCGTTTTTGTTCGGTTAGCATTGAATAAAGTTAAAAAAAATTACAATAACACAAACGTTACATAAATAAACAGATAAATCCGCACGCCTAAACTTTCTTGTCTGAACTGTGATTTTTTTGATTAAATGATTTTCTATGATAGCCTGAAGAAAAAAGCAGCATTTAGTGTAACTTTTAAGTTACCTTTGTAATGCATCAGTGAAATGATGTCAGCTAAACTATAACCAATGAAAATACGCCGGGTGATTGCCTACGAGCATCATTTTGAAGAATTTTTGAAAGAGTTGCCTCAGAAAGTTCAGGACAAAATCTATAAGGTAATTGAAGCGATAGAGATGCTGGAAACAGTTCCGGTCAACTTTTTGAAACAGATGATCGGAACAAAAGGATTGTACGAGGCAAGGATACAATTAGGAAGCAATATCTGGCGGGTATTTTGTTTTTTTGATGATCATCAGTTAGTGATTCTGATAAATGGTTTTCAAAAGAAAACACAGAAAACCCCCAAGAAAGAAATAGAAAAAGCCAAGTATCTGATGAATAAATATTTCAATGAAAAAAAATAATACTATGAATACAAAAACCTGGAAAGAAATAAAAGATAATGTTTACGGGGAAACCGGCTCAAAAAGAAGAGATCAGCTGGAAAGAGATTTTGAGAGTTTCAAAATAGGTTTACTGCTTCGTAAAGCCAGAGAAGAAAAAAAAATTACACAGTCTGCACTTGCTGAAGTGATTCATAAAAAAAGAGAATATATATCCCGTATTGAAAATAACGGGAGTAATTTGACACTTAAAACTTTATTTGATATTGTTGAGAAAGGATTGGGTGGTAAGGTGAAAATTTCAATTGAAATTTAATCTTAGATCATAATATCGTTGTCGGGTTGTCCGTCTCGCCCGTTACTCCTTTAAGTGCCGGGCGGACGGTTGTCATGGTTATCAGGTTGTCGAGTTGTCACGTTATCACACTACGACAACAAATCTCATCTAAAATTCTGCCTACATCTTCTTCTTCAATTTAGAAGACCATATACCGACTAGAGCCGGAATATCAACTCCGGGAAACGGGCCCTGAGGGGGTATTAAAACCGCAGTCGTGTTTAGAAAACCAACTTCTGCAATAGACAGCAGATCTGCACTCAATAAGCCATCCCCTTTTAAAGAAACATCAACAAGATTAAAAAATTTAGTCGTAAACGGTTCGTAATAATAACGATTGCCATTTACAAAGGCTACCGCATTACGGTTGCCGAGAAGTGTATTGCTGATGGCTAATTGTATCTCTCCAACATTGGTTTGACTTTTGGTGATCACAACAGTGGTAGGCACACTGTCCGGAAGATTTTCCAGCGGTGAATTCGCTGGTATGTTAGGGATCTCAATATAATATTTCCCTTCCCATGTACCCACAAACTTATCGCGAGGATCGATCGGTGTATCAACAACGTTCTCGTCTTTTTTACATGAAGAAAAAATGGAAACCACAATACATGCAATGCATACGAAACTTCTCATATTAGCGAATTTTGAATATATGTAAATGTAGGGAAAAAAATATTTCATCTAAACGACCAAGCAAAAAGCAAATTTGCACAAAGAAAAATAATGTATTTTGCTCCCAATTAAATTCAACGAACGCATGAACAATAGGCTCAAAAACATCCTCCCTCATCTCTGGGCAATAGGCATATTCTTGATTGTTTCCCTTATTTATTGCAAACCTGCCCTGGAAGGGAAAGTCTTAAATGCCCACGACAACCAGGGCTGGAAAGGAATGGCGCAACAAAGCTTTGAGTATAAAGAAAAATACGGTCGCTTCCCACTATGGACCAACAGTATGTTCAGCGGCATGCCGGCCTATCAGATCGCTATGGATCAGGACTACCCTGTTAGCATTCAATATCTCTCCTATATTTTTACATTGGGCCTACCCAAGCCAGTCAATTTTTTCTTTTTAGCCTGCCTCAGTTTTTATTTGCTGGCCTTAGCAATGAGATGGAACCGATGGGTCGGCATCCTTACGGCTATCAGTTATGCATACGCAACTTATAACCCCATCATCATTGGTGCCGGTCATGATACCAAAATGCT
>JBKCGY010000039.1:0-3714 GCA_046303015.1 Bacteroidota bacterium
GTTTCCGTTATTAGGATCTACTTCTACTTGTAAAAATTTAGACCCGGAAGCCCAAGTTACGGTCGACAATGCGCCGGTAACACCAACAGCCCCTGAGCTACCAATCAATACTTTAAAACTACCATAAGCACTTGTCGTTACACTTCTGGTTTCCGAATACTGTATTGGACCTGTAGCAGAACCATCCTTGATACTAAGGCGAACTTTGATGGCTGTGTTATTGATGGTTGAACCGCTGGCATTACGGGCTACACCCTGAAAATTCAATTGCTGTGCTCTTGTCAATGATGTGATTCCTACGAATACAAGCATTGCTGTAATACGAAATAAACGCATAGTTTGGTTGGGGTTATGTTAAGAATGATTCGGTCTAAATTAAAATCACGGTTGTGACATATTACAAAGATTTTATAAAGACTAAATATGTACAATTACATCTTTGGGGGGGGGGATAATTGTTGTAGGTTGTCGGTTGACATACTCTAATCAGGATGTCAGCTTATGCTGCAATGCCAGTGCCACCGCTTCTCTTCCGCAATTCACATGTAACTTTTCATAGATGTTACGAATATGCTTTCTGCTGGTATCCAGTGCGATTGACAATTCTGCACTGATGGCTTTGTAGGTGTATCCTTTAACGAGCAATTGTAATATCTGCCTCTCACGCTCCGTTAAATTAAAACTATGTTGCAACGGCCGATGGTGATGAAAAAAAGTCAATACTTTCTGGGCAATGCCGGGAGAAAAAGGCGCACCGCCGGCAAGCACTTCTTCTACATACGCCAAAAACCTATCAGGAGATGTTTTTTTTAAGATATAACCATTGGCACCTGCGCAGAGTGATGCAAATAAATTCTCCTCTTCTTCAAACACCGTATGCATCACCACCAGACAATTGGGATCCGTTTCTTTAATAAGTCCGACGGCTTCCGTTCCTTTCCTTCCGGGCATATCAATGTCAAGAATCACAAGATCCGGATGAAGTTGCTCAATATCCCGCTTCACTTCATTTGCATTATCGAATACAGCTACTACTTCATAACCCGGTTGAGTTAGCAATAACAACTGCATCGATTTACGCAGTAGCTCATTGTCGTCATAAATCACAATTCTCACCATATTCGGCTGCAAAATAATATTTCTGTTGTCCTCGCCCTATTACATCTTTGGGTACTATTTATTCAGGCAAATAAAAAAACAATTGGGTACCTCTCCCTTTTTCAGTCTTCACCTCAAATCTGCCTCTCTTGTATTTCGCTACTCTCTCTTTCATATTTCTAAGACCATTTCTCTTTTTATGCTCTGCAGCAACAAGATCAAACCCAATGCCATCATCTGATATAAGGCCTTCCATCATCCCGTTGATTCTTTTTATTTCTATCGTAAGCTTATCACATTTCGCATATTTGATACTGTTGTTTACCGCTTCCTTGCAAATCATCCAAAGGTCGCGTCGAAGTTGCATATTCATTTTCCAGCCGGCATCCGCCTCGGGAAAATGAATGGCATAATCAATCTGATGTGTTTCCAGTTGCTCAGAAATGTATTTTCTAAGTCGGATAAACGTATCTTCTGCCCCATCGTGTTTTGGATTTACACTCCAGATGATTTCATCCATACTTTCTCCTGCCGTTAAAGCAGACTGCCCGATTTGTTCCAATAATGGCGTAACTGCATGCGCTTCTCCCAATTGCTGTTTTGCAACTGTTGCCAGCATATTGACACTGCTGACAGAAGACCCAATTTCGTCATGTAAATCTCTGGAGATGGAATTCCTTAACTCATGAAGTTTTAATGCTTGCTGCAGTCGATAACGATAAACGATATAGAATATACTTGCCATGATGGTTAGCATAAGTAAAACAAACCACCAACGCATCCAAACGGGAGTAGGCACAAAAAGTTTCAACTCTTTCAATTCACTCTCCACGCCATCTGAATGAATCGCTTTTAATTGCAATGTGTATGTACCGTGACCTAACCCTGCAAAAGAAATACGACGGTCATTGGTTGTTGTCCATTGCTGCTGTCCGGGAAGCAAGCGATACGCAAATAAAAGTCGATTGTTCATCACGGGAGCGATGGCCCCAAAACTGATGGTCAATTCGCCCATATCTCCGGCCAATCTCAATTCCCCCCTTAGCGGAGTCAATTTTTTACCGTCCGATGAATACTGATCAAAATAAACAATCGGTCGCTGTGTGTTGGATGGAATATGATTGATATTCCAGTGTGTAAAACCATGATCAACAGAAAGGATCACCTCGCCATTTTCAAATGCAAACAAAGGTAAATCAATATAATCTTTGGGTAACCCATCCTGCCTGTTGAATGAAACCCATTTTTTTTGCATGGGATTAAAACGAAAAAGCCCATTGATCGTTCCTCCCCAAATCATGCCGGCCGCATCCGTAACAATCGTATTAACCCTTTGAGAAAAAAATCCATTGGCGAAACTGTACGGTTCTTTAAATATTCCTGTAAACGGATCAAATGGCTGTAATCCTTCATCCAGGGGTGCCAGCCAGCACATACCTTTTTTATCAAATGTAAAAGCTGAAATGGCGTTGGCAGCAAGACCATATTCTTTCCCTTCTTTCAGTTGAAAACTATTCCATTCTTTCGTAGCGCTTTTATACTGCCACAACCCTTGGTCCGTACCAACCCAGGGATTGCCCTGTTTATCAAAACGAATTTGTGCCCATCGAAATAAAATATTTTTATCGATTGAATGCTTTGGATTCACCGGATAAAAATTCCATTCCATATTCCGGTGATTCATTTTCCAAAGGCCATCTGGTGTCATTATCCAGATATCACCGTTTATGTCAGCACGCAAATCAAGAATGGACTTCATTGACACAGGGCGTTTATAATGCAAAAACATCTTTTTCCCGGAATCATACAAATACAGATAAGGCGCATCCAACGACATCAACCAGATTCTTCCGGAACCATCCATCGCCAAGTCACGAAACTGCTTATCATAACTGGGCGACTCCACGGATACTGAATAGAGATAACGAAATTGTTGATCATACACATAAATACCGTAACCGGCATTACAACTCATCCAGTACTGACCGACTGACGGCAGATATATGACACTGCTTAATGAAGGTTTATAAACAAATTTTCCTTCGGGCTGAAAAAAAGACTGATATTCCCCAAAACGTTTATACAATGGATGTTGCTGATAAAGCATATCATTGGAGCAAAACCAGGTACTTCCATCTGATGTGCGTGTGATTCCTGTAAAAAAAATGGATTCCTCTTTTTTATTACCATCAGGCAACTTTTTTTCATATCGATTTTCTGACGGAAAATATTCCAACAGACCGGCATCGAGTGTGCTTATATACAATGAACTATCGGAAGCAGATAGAATATTCGAAATCACATTGGCTGATAAATTCTTTTGGGCATAGCCTGTAAGATTATGCGGTCTGTTTGAAAACTGATTATTAGCGGGATCAAAATGAACAAGACCACCACCCCATGTCCCCATCCAGATATCATGATCCGTTTGCGGATATACAAAATGAAAACTATTATCCAGCCATTCGGCTACGCCATTTTTTTTATTTTCAAAATGTTGAAAAATATGGGTTCGCGTATCAAAACGGTACAGGCCATCTGTACCGGCCAGCCATAAAATATCGGGATTTTTTATATCTGCTGCAATTGAGCGCACTTCATTTTCAAAACGAACAG
>JBKCGY010000040.1:0-12842 GCA_046303015.1 Bacteroidota bacterium
GCATTGGATTCTATCATTAATACAGCAGCTGACTATGGGGTAAAAGAAGTGGCAATAGGAATGGCTCACAGGGGCAGGCTCAATGTACTGGCTAATATCATGGGAAAAACATATGAGCAGATATTCAGCGAATTTGAAGGCACGGCTTCCCTAGATCAAACCATGGGCAGCGGAGATGTTAAATACCATATGGGCTATGGTAGTGAAGTGGTAACGCCTGCCAATAAAACAATACACTTAAAACTTCTGCCAAATCCTTCACACCTGGAAGCTGTTAATCCGGTAGTGGTAGGGTTTTCAAGAGCAAAAGCAGATCTTTTATGTGAGAGTAAGTTTGATGATGTACTACCCATACTTATACATGGTGATGCTTCTATCGCAGGGCAGGGTATTGTGTATGAAGTATTGCAGATGAGTGGTTTAGATGGTTATGAAACAGGTGGTACGCTGCATTTTGTAATTAATAATCAAATTGGTTTTACTACGGATTTTGAAGATGCCAGAAGTGCAGATTACTGTACCTCTCTCGCAGCCATGGTGCAAGCACCCGTCATGCATGTGAATGGCGATGATGCAGAAGCCGTAGTAAAATGTGTAGAAATTGCTACCCGGTACCGTCAGGAATTTAATTCTGATGTTTTTATCGATATGGTTTGCTATAGAAAGCATGGTCATAACGAAGGGGATGATCCGAAATTTACCCAGCCTCAATTATACGCGCTGATTGAAAAGCATCTCAATCCGAGAGAAGTATATACACAGCATTTATTACAAAGCGGCGAATCCGATGCCAAAGAAATGGCCAAAGAAATGGAACAAAAGTTCTGGGCGGATTTGCAGGAGCGTTTGGATGAGGTGAAACAAAACCCTTTACCCTATACATATCAACAACCCGAGGTTGCATGGAAATCTTTGCGCAGAGCAACTGAAGAAGACTTTATGTCCTCTCCGGATACGGCGATTACCAATGACACCTTTGATAAAATTTTCAATGCTTTAATGTCATGGCCCCATGACTTTAAACCCCTGAAGAAAGTAGAAAAAATCATTCAAGAAAAAGTAAAACTCTATCAACAGGAAAATAAAGTAGACTGGGCAACCGGTGAACTTATGGCCTATGGTACGCTTTTGAATGAGGGTAAGGATGTTCGCATGAGTGGTCAGGATGTACAAAGAGGTACTTTCTCACACCGTCATGCTGTGTTAAGAGATGAAGTGACGGCTCGTCCTTATGCCCGTTTAAATGGCATCGAAGGAGCTTCTGGAAAATTCAGGATCTATAATTCTTTGCTCAGTGAATATGGGGTGCTTGGATTTGAATATGGTTACGCTATGGCACACCCGGATTGCCTTGTTTTATGGGAAGCGCAATTCGGTGATTTCTGTAATGGTGCCCAAACGATTTTTGATCAGTTCATCGCAGCTGGCGAACAGAAGTGGAACCGTATGAATGGTATCACTGTATTGTTGCCTCATGGTTATGAAGGCCAGGGGCCTGAGCATAGCAGTGCCAGAATGGAAAGATTTTTACAACTCTGTGCCGAATTGAACATGGTGGTAACCAATATAACCACTGCCGCGAATTTCTTCCATGCGCTACGCAGACAGCTGACCTGGTCATTCCGTAAACCATTGATCAATTTCTCTCCAAAGGCAAATTTGAGGCATCCCGGATCCTATTCATTAAAGGAAGAATTCTTATCCGGTGGATTTAAAGAAGTGTTAGATGATCCTGCTCAACCTTCACCAGCAGAAGTGAGAAAAGTATTTTTATGCAGTGGTAAGATCTATTTTGATCTGGCAGAAAGAAGAGAAAAAGAGGGTAGAAAAGATATCGCCATCATTCGCCTAGAACAATTATATCCGCTTCCAGAGCATCAGTTAAATCTGATTCGCCTCAAGTATAATAAAGCTTCCTGGTTCTGGATTCAGGAAGAACCCATGAACATGGGAGCTGCTTCTTATCTCAAAATGAATTTAAATGCAATTACTTTTGGGGTGATCGCTCGTCAGGCGTCTGCTTCAACGGCGACAGGATATAATAAAGTTCATCAGATGGAGCAGGCTGAATTGATTGATACCGCATTTGGAATAAAATAAGTGTATCGTTATATACAAAAACATAAGTTATGATTGATATTAAAGTACCGGTTGTTGGAGAATCTATCAGCGAAGTCACCCTTTTAAAATGGACGAAAGCAGATGGATCCTGGGTGGAAAGAGATGAAGTAATTGCTGAACTCGAAAGTGAAAAAGCAACATTTGAAATCAATGCTGAACAATCGGGTATTTTAAAACAGGGAGCGAAAGAAGGAGATACCATTCGTATTGGAGATGTGGTGGCACAGATCGATAAAAAAGCGGAAGCTCCACCCAAACCCGTTGCTACTGAGGTAAAGGACAAAAATGTAGTAGCTAATCCAATTGTAGAAAAAGAGGTTCCTGTAGGGGCAGATAAAAATGTAAAGATTACACCGGTAGCAGCAGCCATTGCGGCAGATAAAAAAGTAGATATAGCTACTGTAAAACCCTCCTCATCAAGCGGTAAAATTGTCAAAGGTGATATATTAAGTGCCCTTACACAACCCGGTAAACTGGCGTTTAATCAACAAGAATTGAACAGCCGAGAAGCCAGAAAAGAAAAGATGAGCAATTTGCGTAAGACCATCAGTCGTCGTTTGGTAGAAAGCAAGAATACAACAGCAATGCTCACTACTTTTAATGAGGCAGATATGTCTCGTATTATGGAGCTGCGCAATAAATACAAAGATGTTTTTAAGGAAAAACACGGGGTAGGATTAGGCTTTATGAGTTTTTTTGCAAAAGCTTGTTCTATTGCTTTGAGTGAGTGGCCAGCTGTTAATGCATATATTGATGGTGATGAAATCATTTATCATGATTATGCTGATATTTCAATAGCGGTATCTACGCCAAGAGGATTAACAGTGCCAGTGTTACGTAATGTAGAAAGTATGTCTATGGCAGATGTAGAGAAGAAAGTAGGGGAGTTAGCTGTAAAGGCCAGAGATAATAAACTTACGATGGAGGAATTAACGGGAGGGACATTTACGATAACCAACGGAGGTGTTTTCGGCTCTCTTATGAGTACGCCTATTTTAAATCTTCCTCAGAGTGCTATACTGGGTATGCATAAAATACAGGAACGTCCCATAGCATTAAACGGACAGGTTGTAATTCGTCCAATGATGTATCTGGCTTTAAGTTATGATCATCGTATCATAGATGGAAGAGAAAGTGTAGGATTTCTAGTACGAGTAAAAGAGTTGCTGGAAAATCCAGAGCAGCTACTTTTTGGTAAGGATCCGGTAAAAGCGTTGCTTGAGCTATAATGTAATGGCTTAAGAAGCCGTCTGATATGAATCGTTACGAACGATATCTGCATCTTTCTGCTGAGCTTATCAAAAGCTTCAACGGCGAGGAACCTTTCTCAAATCACTTAAAAAGATTTTTTTTAGAACATAAAAAACTAGGCAGTCGGGATCGAAAACAAATCAGTACATGTTGTTATGCTTATTTCCGTACCGGTCATTTATTAGATGATCTTGATCCGAAAGAGCGCATACCTAAAGCATTATTCCTGTTTCCCACTGTTTCAAATCCTGTTTTGGAAAATCTATATCCTGATTTGAATAGTTATATTAATTTGTCTTTAGAGAAAAAATGTATTCTTATTAATATTCAAGGGGATGAAAATCTGATTTTTCCTTGGATAAATCATCTAAGCATAGGCATCAATGCTTCTTTATTTTCTCTCAGTCATCTTCAACAACCTAAATTATTTTTAAGAATCCGTCCTGGCAAGAAAGATGTTGTTGAAAATAAATTAAAACATAATTCCATTTTATACGATAAAATTAATGAAGACGCTATTGCTTTGGAAAATGGGGTAGATATTAGTAGCGTACTACACTTAGATAAAGAAGTTGTTATACAGGATTATAGTTCACAACGATTGTCCTTTTTTTTACTTCTGGTTCCATATCCGAATAATCAAAATATATCAGTGTGGGATTGTTGTGCAGCAAGTGGAGGTAAGTCTATCTTGTGTAAAGATTTCTTTCCAAATTGCTCATTAACAGTAAGTGATATAAGAGCCTCTGTTCTTAGAAATCTTTCGGCGAGATTTCATCGTGCAGGCATAGAATTCAAAAAAATATTAATCGCTGATTTGACAAAAAAAACTCCCTCCGAACTAGTTGAAAATACATTTGATTTAATCATTGCAGATGTACCCTGTACGGGATCGGGTACCTGGTCTAGAACTCCGGAGTGGTTGCAATATTTCAAAGAGGAAGACATAGCGGAATATAGTTTACTTCAGCAAAAGATAATATCCAATGTGATTCCCTGCTTGAAAAATGGCGGATACTTTTTATATAGTACATGCTCTGTCTTTAGTGCTGAAAATGAAAAACAAGTAGAATTTATGATACAGCATTTCGAACTGGAGCTTATTGAAATGAAAATAATTAGTGGTTCAGAGTGCCACGCAGATACGATGTTTGGAGCACTTCTTAAGAAAAAATAATCGTCTTTTATTTATCCTTATTCTCTTGTTGCGCACGTTGCATAGAATTTCCACCGCTGCTTTGACCTCTTGCTGGTGAATTTTTCCCGCCACTTTGAATCAGTTCAAATTTGGAAAATCTGGATGAAGATTCTCTCAATGGCCATGCATTGTTTCCTTCATTAATATCTGCCGTTTCTTTCATTGGGTCTAGCTGAACTGAAGCTACTTCTTTTTCCTTTATGAAAACTTTGGTAAATGAATTTTCATTCGTTCTCCATATATCAACAGGCACTCGGTCAATTGACTTAGAACCATCTTTAAATGTCCATTCAATAATAACGGGCATAAGCATTCCTCCTTTATTGGATACGGTAACCTCATAAAAGAATTGATTTTCCCATTGAGAGATATTGTCGGCATCTTTATTGATAGCTTTTTCTTTCTGAGATTGCTGCCATTTTATATCTGCACCCGGATTGCGGTAGTAGTAATCTCTGAGTGTTGTGTCCGTATTGGTAGCAAAAACAATGCTGCTATCATTCTTGTTTCTAATCTTGTGAATCGGCACAAAAATTTCTTCTTTCTTAAGGTCTGCAGAGGGTTTATTTACCTGATACATTTTTAAACTATCCAGTGATAGATCAACGGGATCTGTTCCGTAAAACCATCCCCTCCAGAACCAATCCAAATCAATGCCGCTAGCATCTTCCATGGTCCTGAAAAAATCAGCGGGGGTGGGGTGTCTGAATGCCCATCTTTTGGCATATTGTTTAAATGCGTGATCAAATAACTTTCGTCCCATAATGGTCTCCCTTAGCATGTTTAATCCGGTTGCCGCTTTACTATATGCATTAGCGCCAACATTAAAGATATTCTGAGCGTCCGTCATGATGGGTTCAAGTTGATCTTTCGGTAGTCGCATATAGTCGGTAATGAGATGAGCCGGTCCTCTTTTACTGGGATAATTATTGTCAAATTCTTCTTCTGTAAGAAATTGTACGAATGTATTTAAACCTTCATCCATCCACCAGTAAGCACGTTCATCGCTATTAATAATCATAGGGAAAAAATTGTGACCTACTTCATGTATGATCACACCGATCATACCGTATTTGGTGGCTTCGCTATAGGTACCGTCTTTCTCCGTTCTGCCATAATTAAATGATATCATAGGGTATTCCATTCCTTGGGAAGCTTCTACTGAAATAGCAACTGGATAAGGGTAGGGGATGGTATGTTTCGAGTACACTTTTAGTGTGTGTGCAATGACTTTGGTAGAATACTTTCTGTATAAAGCATAGGCTTCCTTTGGGTAGTAGCTCATTGCCATAACCTTCTTGCCATCTACATTAACAGGCATGGCATCCCAGATAAATTTTCGGCTGCCTCCCCATGCAAAATCACGTACATTTTCTGCAGTATATATCCATGTTTTAGTTCTATCTGCATTTTTGCTTTCTTTGGCTGTTGCTTCACTTAATGTGACAATTTCTTCCACCTCTTTTGAATTTTGATTCTTTTGCCATCTTTTATATTCTGTGGGTGTTAAAACTTCCTTGTAATTTTTGCATTCGCCTGTTGAAGCAACAATGAAATCTGAAGGAACCGTAATGTTTACTTTGTAATTTCCGAAGCAAAGTGCAAATTCTGGCCCTCCGTTGAATTGGGTGTTTTGCCACCCATGAAAATCGCTATAAACTGCCACCCTAGGATAAAATTGGCTCATTGTAAAAACCTTATTATTGTCCTCTTTAAATAATTCATATCCGCCTCGGCTTCCCCAGAAGCCGCGATCAGGAATTTTATAGTTCCATTTGATTTTTATAATATATTGAGCTCCCGGTTGTAAAGGGGTATTTAGGTCAATTCTTAACATGGTTTGATTCATCGTGTAAATAAGGTTCTTTCCGGCCCCATCGGTAAGAGAAGTTATGTTCACGCCTAAATCTTTCTCCTTGGCTTTTCTCCACATTTCAAGTCTTTCTAATTGGTTATTCGTCATTTGGGCGTCCATTTTACTTCTGTTACTGAGAAGGTTGTCGCTATCTGGATGATGAATATTCCCATCTACCTGGATCCATATATAGCTTAATGGATCAGGAGAATTATTGAAATAAGTGATGGTTTCCGATCCAGTGAGGATAAGTTTATTTTCATCCAGTGTAACCTGAATATCATAATCTGCTTTTTGCTGCCAGTATCTATAACCGGGTGCTCCGCTGGCTGTACGATAGTCATTTGGGCTTTGGAGTAAATAGCCTAACTGCTCAAATCGATTTCCATGATGACTTCCTGGATTATGAAGTGGAGGTTGAGCTTTCAAAGAAAGAGATAATACACAAAACAGAAATGCAACGATTTTTTTCATTGAAAATGATTTAAGCCATTATTACTTCAAATTTAAGCTGATTTTCAATAAAATTAATAAGGAATTTGAGGTCAATTAAATATTGACTTTGCTAGATTTGTAACATATTTGTAAATGTTATTTTCCTTTATTAAATATACATTTTACATGCATCTGCTTTTTATCTTTTTTCTTTTTACTTCATTTCTAAAACATCCCCATCATGTGGGTGTTATTGAAATCGAGTATAATAGCCCAAATAATGAACTGCAGATTGCAGGAAAATGGTTTGTAGATGATGTTGAAGAGGTCCTGTATAAAAAGTATAAGGTAAAAAAAGATTTGGTTGTCAGGATTGATGAGGTCTCCAGAGATTCAATGTTGATCAATTATTTCAAAACAAATCTGATGCTCAGTCAAAAGAATAAAAATCTAAAGTTGGATTTCATCGGAGCTGAGCACGAAAAAGGGGCTCTTTGGTTATATTTTGTAGTCAGAGATTTTAACCCTCAAGAGTTTCTTACCTACAACAATCAAGTACTTTGCGATTTACTGAAAGATCAATCTCATATCACACATTTTCTACATATGAATAAAAGAGAAAGTTTTAAGTCGACTTGTAATCATTCCATACTAAAATATAAATGGTGAATCTGTCTTTTTTAAGGTCTTTATTTGTTTTTGTTGTGCTTTCCCTATTTTTGAGTATGCAGGATACTGTTGCGAGATCATTTATTGTTGAGTCTAAAAGGTTTCATTCCGCCATATTGGAGCGTGAGGTGTTAATTGATGTGTATTTGCCAACTCAAATTAAGCATCCTGGCGACATGAATTTATTGCTTCTCAATGATGGTCAGGATCTAATCAAAATGCCATTCGAGGATATCTTGAATGATTTGTATTATTATGAAGAGATAGAGCCTGTTTTATGTGTTGGTATTCATTGCAGTGCCGACAGAAAACAAGAGTATGGTATGGCTCTTTTTCCTGATTATCTGGGAAGGGGATCTAAGGCGGGACTGTATACCCGATTTATTTTAGAAGAATTAATACCTTACATAAAACATATCTATCACATTCCTTTTTTTAGGTCACAATCCTTTGCCGGATTCTCGTTAGGGGGGCTTATGGCATTGGATATTGTGTGGAATCATTCTGATATTTTTTCTAAGGTGGGTGTTTTTTCGGGATCTTTATGGTGGAGGAGAAAGGCTTATGAAGATGGTTATACGGATGAGTCGGATCGGCTTATGCATAACCAGATAAGAGATACTGAATCTTCACCTCTATTGAAGTTTTTCTTTCAGACAGGAACGGAAGATGAGGCCAGTGACCGAAATGGAAATGGTATTATAGATTCGATAGATGATACCAAAGATTTAATCGATAGATTATATGCTAGATCCTATTCCAAAGAGTCTATTCATTATTTGGAGATAATGGGAGGTAAACATGATGTTCATACATGGGCAAAAGCTTTACCTGCATTCTTGAAATGGGGCTGGGGGAAATAATTTTCCCCATTTTTAATTAGTATTTTCTTCTTTGTAACAAGTTGATATAAGCCTGGCCTTTATTTGCTTAATTTTGCATAAATGATTTTATATGTTGCATGCTATTGAAGAAGCTTTGAAAGATATTAAAGCAGGGAAGATGGTGATTGTAGTAGATGATGAGGATCGGGAAAATGAAGGTGATTTTATTATGTCAGCGAGGCATGCAACCCCTGAAGCCATCAATTTTATGTCTAAGTATGGAAGGGGATTAATATGCGTGGCACTTACAGAAGAAAGATGCAAGGAATTAGACCTCGGCCCTATGGTAAATACGAATACCTCTTTGCATGAAACTGCATTTACCGTTTCTGTAGATTTAATCGGTCATGGCACCACTACCGGTATATCTGCGTCTGATCGTTCAAAGACAATACAGTCATTGATTTCAGAAGTAACTAAACCTGAGGATTTAGCCAGGCCCGGACATGTTTTTCCTTTAAAGGCTAAAAAAGGTGGAGTATTAAGAAGAGCGGGGCATACGGAAGCAACGGTTGACTTATCACGTCTTGCAGGATTAGAGCCCGCAGGCGTTTTAGTTGAAATCATGAATGAGGATGGTTCTATGGCAAGGCTTCCCCAACTGGAAAAAATTGCAATTGATTTTGATCTTAAGATCATTTCAATTAAATCACTCATTGAATATAGATTAAAGACAGATTCCTTAGTGGAAGAAGTGGTCAGAGTCGATATGCCTACTGTATTTGGACATTTTCAATTGGCGGCATTTAAAGAAAAAGAAACAGGTGCAGAACACCTTGCTTTGATAAAAGGAACTTGGAATGAGCATGAGCCTGTGGTGGTAAGGGTTCATTCTTCTTGTTTTACCGGCGATATATTATCTTCCTTACGTTGTGATTGCGGAGAACAGTTGCATTATGCCATGCAAATGGTAGAAGACGCCGGGCAAGGAGTGGTATTGTATATGAATCAAGAGGGAAGAGGAATTGGATTGCTTAATAAATTGAAAGCCTATAAATTGCAGGAACAAGGCATGGATACAGTAGAAGCTAATTTGCATTTAGGACTGCCAATGGATGCAAGAGATTACGGTGTTGGGGCTCAAATTCTTCGTGCATTACATATTTCTAAGATTAGACTTATCAGTAATAATCCTAAAAAAAGGGCAGCCATTTTAGGTTATGGACTTGAAATTGTTGAAACCATACCCGTTAAGATAAAATCGAATCCTTATAATGAAAAGTATCTTGAGGCTAAAAAGTTGAAGTTAGGGCATGATCTGTAATTACACTACCAGATCTTATCAAACTCTTTTAAATAAGAAAAACTCACTCCTGTTCTATCGTTTCTTCTTTGTATGTCGAAAATGGTTCGGTAAAATCCTATTAATCGTAATTTTCCATCTGGCGTAATAAGCCATTCTATGGATATATCAGGCGTTAATTGTCTGTTGTTTTGAACCGTATTATTGTTTTGGCCTGTAGCCACAAGCATCGATCCCCCCGCTTTTAGCAATAACTTCCCATTCATTAGTCTTCTTGTAAATCCAAATGAACCTGTCCCCTGAAATCCTATGCCTTCCGCTTGTGTACCGGTAATAAGTCCAGGGGTAAAGGTAACATAGGGGTCTAGTTTCAGATCTTTAAGTCCTGGTATATTTCTAATTACTGCCCCTAATCCACTTTCTACTTGTTGTGCAAGAAATTCAGAAAGCGTTCCGGCTGCGCTTGTTACAAACGTATTCCCAACACTACCGCCGGCAAAGGATTGATTCTGTGAATTTGAAATAAAAGAACCAATAAGTAGCAGGGATATTACCTGTCTGTTAAGTTCATCAGGATTGTTATATAATTGAGTCAAGCCGTTGTTGGTAAGCGGATTATTTCTGCAAGGATGCCCTTGTGGTAATTCAAATTTGAATTTAATGGAAGGATTCTTTAACGTGTTACTTAAATTGGCGACCACAAGAATATTATTTCTCTCATTACTACATCCATTTGTCAATTCATTGGGTAAGCGAACTTGCTCTACCATATAATTCGCATCAATATTTATTCTTGCGTCATATGGGTCTCCCGACCAGTTAATTACACCTTTATTGATCAGGAATGGTCTCTTAAAAAGATATTGCCAATTAAATGTGTATTTCCCACTAATAATTTCATAGTTGCCGGTAATACTTACTTTTTCATGAGTACCTACTTTAAGGTTAATAGCGCCATTTCCCTGGCCTTCAATGATATCATTGGTCACTTCATCAAGTATCAAATAAACTTTAGCATAAGGATTAGCAATAACATCCAGATCTACATTTACAGAACTGGTATTTAATAACTTTGATGAGGCTCTTAAGTCTTCGCCATATTGTCTGAAAACGATGAAACTAGCCGTTCCAGTAACTCTCGAATCTGAAGTTGGCAGAAAGAGTTTGGAACTGTCGGTAGGCCGTCCCATAATCTTCATCTTTATATTGTTAACCGGCCCGGTTATCGTCCCATTTGCATATGCCGTAACATTGCCATAAAATAATGAGTTGTCTTTTGCTGTAGTATTAAGCACTAAAATACCCTTATTCTTATTCATGGCTTCAAAATGTAAATCAAAGAACATGTCGTTGAAAAAAGAATGAGTAATTTTCCCACTAAAGGATGCTGACTTTCCTTTGATGTCTTTCAAAAGCATATTTACGAAGTCGATTTTGTTTTCCGTAAATTCTATAATGGCTCCGGCTTGAACACTGTATTTACATTGAGTATAATCTAAAATGAATGAAGCATTGTTTAGTTTTGCACTACCGCTTAGTTTGATATCATTAAGATAGCCTCTGATATTTAGTAAACCTGTTGCAGATCCATTTATATTGGATATAATGCCATCAAGATAAGGCTCGATCAGAGCAAGCGATTGGCTGCTTAATTGAATGTTATTGTCCGTATATATGGAATCAAGTTTTGTAATGTTTGTATATCCTTTTATGTTGAAAATATGTTTTTGATTTTCTGAGTTAATGGTATATTTGAAAGTTTTATTTGATTGATTGTATGTGAGTTGTAAGGGTACAAGTCCTATAGAGTCATCATTGATCCTAAATCGCTCGCTTGTCAACTTAACATCAGCATATAATTTGCCGAAAGGATCGGATATGTCTATCCTTCCTGTTGTTGTTCCTTCTATAATCGGGTCTTTTAAAAAGAAGGGGAGGATTTCACCTAATTCAAGTTTTCTTACTTCTATGGTAATGTCATTGTGTGACCCAATATCTGAAGGATGAGTAAATATTTTAATCGATTCATTTCCGCTTGACAATATAATACCATCAGACAGGATATTCTTTGAGCTGAGAAATAGGTCGCTTTCATTTTCGATACTCCATATTTTTTCATTCAGAACAAAATTGGATTTTAAAAAATTAAATAAGATTCCTTCTTTGGAGATTTTAAAATATGTTCTGAGGTCCGCATCTCTGAATGTTTGATTCATGGCCGTTTTGATGGATATAAAACCTGTGTCAGCTGCCCCGCGAACTAGGAATTGTGTATTTGGAATTTTAAGACTATCACTTAACTCAATTAAACCTATATCACCATTTATTTTCATTAAATTGTTATCGTTGTTGCTTTCAAGATGTATATCATTAAATCCTATGTTACCAAAATATATGTTGGGTATTAAGGCTTCCAATTTATATTCATTCAGCTTAGTATTGATTTTGCCGCTCATCCTGGAGGCATTGGCTCCATGTATAGGGATTTTAAAAATAGATAGTAAATCATCAATGGTGTTTGTTTCAAGGTCAAAGCTAAAGTCATTAATTTCTTCTATGATCTTATCATTGTGGAAGTAAGAAGGAAAGTAAGCGGCAAGTATTTGATTGCCTAATGAATTTAATTTATCAATAGTGTAGATGCCGTTTAATTTGAAATTCAGAAAATCGGAATGTATAGATAGTGATCTGGTACCTGTATCAGATGTTATTCCGCTTACAGCAAGGTCTTTAAAAGAAATGAATTTTTCCTTGTCGGAAATGTTGATATTATTGAGAGATATTAATCCGTTATAATCGTTGATGTCTGATGCAGAAAAATCAGCATTTACGTTTGTTGATATAGATAGAGGGGTGTTAAATAGCCCTAAGTTATAAAGGTCTATCTTATTGATCGAGCCACCGAAAATGTAATGATTTCTTTTATTTTGATTCAAATTGATGATGCCGCTCAAATTTGCATTAACATTTTTGTCAATCGTTGATATTGATAATCTAAGTGATTCCTTTTTGAAGGACGCATCGATCTGAATATCTTGGATATCAATGTTATTAAAATCTAATGATGCGATTTGGCTATTCAGATTAATGTTGGCATTGTTTTTTTCAAGTCCGGACCCAGATAGGGCAAGTTTCATATTCACTGCTCCTATCTCCTTTATGTTTATGAATTTGCCAATATTAAAA
>JBKCGY010000041.1:0-5340 GCA_046303015.1 Bacteroidota bacterium
ACGTGTTATTAATTGTAATGCTAAAGTAGTATTATGGGAAGGGCTTATAAATGATGTGCATCAGTAAAAAAAGGAATTTTCATTAGGTCTGCTAATTATATAGATCTACTAAATAAAAAAGGAGAATGTTTCCATTCTCCTATTAAGATTAAGGGATAAAATTACTCAATCTTCTTTTTTAAGTATTCTATTTGTGCATCAAGGCTTGCAATATTACCTCCTTGTTTTTTGGCGCTTTCTTTTTTTCCGATCATAGGTTTCAGCATATTATTAATTACTGAAGTTATTCCATATTGTGCAGGTATTTCATCTCGGAAGTTTATGATAGCGTCAACTCCTTTGAAAAATAAATCGGATTGGTGAATCATACCAAGAAAATCTGCAATGGTTGCAGTAAGATTTAATTTTGTCTGACTAAGGGGCATTGATTCATAAGTTGATAAGATCACACTGAATGAGGAAGTCTCACCATTTTCAATTAATATTGAAGCGACATTTTCAAGAAGGCTTCCTTTAATAGGCTGATTGATTTGTTTTTTGGCTTCTTCAAGAGCAAGTGAAGGTTCAATCTGATTCAAAGCGTTCAATGCAGCGCCGCTAAGTGCGTAGGATGAATCTTGTGTGTATTGAAGGAACAGAACTGCATAATCATTCTTTTTAAGTTGTCCCAACTTGTCAATGGCCAATGATTTAGTTATTCTATCTCTCTCCTTTTTTGCAATCTCAACTAAAACGGGTTCTGTTAATTCCAGCACTTTTTTTCTTTTCAGATCAATTTTTTGAAGTACAAGTTTTTTGAGGCCGTCATAACGATCCTGTAGGGCAGACTTGATAAATTCAGGAGCCAGTTTATGATCTTGTTTTTTCATCACATAATCAATGGATTCTTTACGATCCAAAAACAGCGGAGCATATTTGTATTGATGAATATACTGTTCGATGTTCTTGTTTTCTTTTTTTGTGCATAATAAAATTTTATCACCGTCAAAATTGATGAGATCGGGCTGTGTAGCGGCCTCAAATGAAAACGAGTCTACCTGATTTTTTATCCATACCTGATGTCTGGTTTTCTTCTCGCCTAAATAGACATCAATAGCCACCGGCATATTGAATAGCTGTTCTTTTTGCAGTTGTTTGACAATCACTTTTGCTTTTTTGTTAAGGGTGTCATAGCTATATTGAATATCTAAATTCGGGTGACCGCTGCCGTAGTACCATTGATTAAAGAACCAGTTCAGATCTTTACCCGTGATCTCTTCAAAAACCTGGCGGAGTTGATGCGCTTCTGCAGTTTTGTATTTATAAGTAGTTAGATAGAGGTTGATCGATTTAAAGAATGCGCTGTCGCCAATATAATTTCTTAGCATATGAAGAATACGACCTCCCTTGTTGTAACTTACCCCGTCAAACATATCCTCTTTGTCTTTATAATAAAAGCGTACCAGGTCTTTTTTCTCGCTATTACTTTGGAGATAGCCTTGCATTTCTTTATAATTACCATCATCTGCTTTGTCCTTACCGTATTTGTACTCATCCCACAGATACTCACTATAATTTGCAAAGGATTCATTTAAGGTAAGATTACTCCAGCTTTCAGTAGTTACATAATCACCAAACCAATGATGAAACAATTCGTGGGCGATTGTGCTTTCCCAGATATTGCCCTCAGTGAGTGATCGGGCATCTTGTTGAGCACTCTCCTGATGAAGGGTAGCTGTGGTATTTTCCATAGCTCCGCTCACAAAGTCGCGGCCAACCATTTGGGCATATTTTACCCAGGGGTAATCCACGCCTGTAATACGAGAGAAATAAGTCATCATTTCAGGGGTGTTTCCGAAAATTTTTCGTGCCACGGGTGCATATTCGTTTTCAACATAATAACTCACTTCCTTTCCTTTCCAGTTGTCTTTAATCACGCTGAATTCACCGGCACCCATAAAGAATAAATAAGGGGCATGCGGTTGATCCATTTTCCATGAGTCGGTACGGGTGCCATCTGTATTTGTTTGTTGTTTGATCAATTTCCCATTGCTGAGGGTTACCCATTTTACAGGAACGGTCATGTTAATTTCCTGAGTTGTTTTTTGGTTAGGCTTATCTATGGTTGGAAACCAAACACTAGCGGCTTCAGTTTCTCCCTGGGTCCATATTTGAGTAGGTTTGTTTTTCTCTTTGCCGGTAGGGTTTATGAAATATAATCCTTTGGCATCCGTGATGGCGCTGCTACCAGTTGTTTTCCAGTCGTTGGGCTTGGCAGTATAATCAATGAAGACGGTTAATTTTTGACCTCGTTTACAAGGCTTGTCCAACGGGATGCGGATAACGTTATTATCGTATTCAAATTTGAGTTTGCTTTTGTTAGTATTGTTTATCAAGGCTAGCTCTTTTATGTCCATTCCTTTTGCATCAAGCAAAAGAATGTTTTGATCATAGAAATGGGGTTGTACCGTGACCCAGGCTTTGCCGTATAAGTACGACTTCTGCAAATCAAATTTTACATCCAATTTTGTATGCACAAGATTGAACGTCTTTTCTGGACTTGCTCTGTAGATGGTTTTCCAGCTTGTGTCTGATTGAGTGTCAGCAGATTGTGAAAATCCTGCCAATGACAGTGTTAATGCGAAAAAGAGATACATAATTTTCTTCATATCCGTTTGAAATTTACGCAAAGATAGTTGGCCGATTTTGCGGATGAGGATAAATTTGATAAAAGGTTGATGGTGTGGATGTGTAAAAAAAATTAGTTTTGTTGAATATGAAAAGATCCGGTTTGTTGTCCAGATGGCTGATTACAAGTAGTCTGTTATTCATAAACATGATATTGTATGCGCAACATCAACATTTTATCTATTTGCAGCACGAGCAGTCTGCCGCATTTTATGTAAAATTTCAAGGGCAGGTATATCGTTCCTCTGCTCAGGGCTACCTAATTCTGAGTAAAATACCCAAGGGGCCATGCTTTTTTTCTTTGGGCATGGATATGGCTGGCCAGCAGGAAGTGAAGTTTTCTTTTGATAGTATTTCCGGCGACAGAGGTTTTTTGATCAAAAATTTTGGTGATAAGGGTTGGGGTTTGTTTGATCTGCAGCAAGCCTCTATACAATATGCAAGTCAAACACCAAAAACGGATAACCTAACAGGGTCAAAAATATATTCGGATACAGCTGTTAATGATGCTTTTGGAAATATGTTATCAGATGTTACGAAGGATACGACCGTCAAGTATGTAGCTTTAAAGAAAGCAGAAATTAAAAAAGATACTATTGTCGACATAAAGCCCAAAGAGGTGATGGTTTCTTCGGCTTCAGGCGTAGTAGGGTCTGACTCAAAATCACAACCGGATCTTGTTACTGAAAAAAGATCCTTGTCGATGATCAGATTGTTGCGTAAAGAAAAGAAGACTGGCCATGATACATTTATTTTTCTGATCATGAATGCAGGTAAGTCTGATACGGTGCTTGTTGAGATTCTACATGCCGCTGATTCTATTAAAAAAGAGGACATTGATATGAGATCTTCTCAATTACTATATGAGCAGGGAAAGAAAGAGGTCCAATTGGTGCAGACGGATCAAAATAGGGTGAATACGGATCATTCAGGCGATAAGCTTTTGTTACCAAAGGATAGCTTACTTTCAGTGGATTCAATTGAAATATCAAGGGTTGTCAACAAGGAAAGTGTAAAGGTGTCTAATGATTCATCCTTAGCTATAACAACCGAAGCGATTGTGCCGGTCGTTTCTGATTCAGTATTGGTTAAACCCCATTCTTTTTCTCTTTCTTCACGGGGGGTAACTTCATTAGCGACTCCATGCAAAAGGGTTGCGGATGAGGAGATTTTTATTCGTTTGAGGAGGAAGATGGCAGGGAGGAGGACGGAAGAGCAGATGATGGAGGAGGCTATCAAAGGATTTAAGCAAACTTGTTTTACCACAGCACAGATCGGACAGTTATCCGGAATGTTCATGGGGGATGAGATGCGCTACCGTTTTTTTGATGCGGCTCATCAGTACGTTTCAGATCCGGGCCAATTTTCCTCACTAGGAAAATATATTCAGGATGCTACTTATAAAAAACGATTTGAAGAACTGATCTTCAAGCCATGAATATGCAGCGTTATTTTTTAGAGGTGGCTTATTATGGGGGAGGGATGAGTGGATTTCAGATACAAGATAATGTGCCTACTGTACAATCAGTTATTATTACAGCGTTTCAGATTCTTTTTAAGAAGGACATTGAGCTTACCGGTTCTTCTAGGACGGATGCGGGGGTTCATGCTTATCAGAATTTTTTTCATTTCGACTGGGAGGGAGAATTTGATCAAAGGGTGGTCTACAATCTGAATGCTTTATTACCCGCTAATGTTACCATCAAATCTGTGAGGAGGGTTGTCAATGGTGCCCATGCCCGTTTTGATGCGATTTCCAGGCGCTATGTGTATGTGGTTTATCGCAAAAAAGATCCTTTTTTAATGGGAAGGGGATGGTATTATCCCTATGATTTAGATAAGGAGATGTTACGGCATATGGCCGATTATATCTTGGGTCATGCAAATTTTGAGTCTTTTTCCAAGCGGAACACCCAGGTAAAGACGTATAAGTGCACGATATTATTGAGTTGTTGGTTGCTTAGCGAAGATGTAATGAGATATGAAGTAGAAGGGAATCGGTTTTTAAGAGGGATGGTAAGAGGTTTAGTAAGCAGCATGTTGCAGGTAGCGAGGGGTAGTAGGGATATGGATTGGTTTTACAGACTATTTGAAGAAGGCAATTTGTTGCAGGCTGATTTTTCGGCTCCTGCACAGGGTTTATTTTTAGAGGAGGTAAGATATCCTGCGGCTATTTTTTGTTGATCTTTCTCATCAAATAAACTGAAATGCTTTGCCTGTAATGGTTTGACAGAAAGTGTAAATTTTTCTTTCAAAAAGTTTGGAACATAAAAGTAAACTCTCTTATCTTTGCACCCCGCAAATAAAGCGGAAAGTTCTTTAAGCAAATGGTTTTTTTAGAAGGCATTTAAAAAACCTTCTGAGAAATAAAAAAAATTCAAAAAAAACTTTTTTGAATTCAAATTTCTCTTACCTTTGCACTCCGTTTAAAAAACGGGGTCATTAAAAAAGACTAAGTTCTTTGAAAGATTGGAAGCAACAGCAACGTTTTAATTAATTAGAACGGGTAAATTCAAGCGTAATAAAAATTCGAGAAAGACTACGTTAATTTCAAAAGTTAACAAAGTCAGTTTCAAACAACATTTACAATGGAGAGTTTGATCCTGGCTCAGGATGAACGCTAGCGGCAGGCTTAATACATGCAAGTCGAGGGGCAGCAGGTTTGTAGCAATA